>NZ_JAMPJZ010000018.1:0-78114 GCF_039961835.1 Trichocoleus sp. ST-U1 | reverse complement strand
GTCAGGATGCCATACTGCGGGAGCGAGTCTTGAAAATGGTGCAAGAATCCAACCCGATAGAAGATACTGCTGAGGAAAATGGGGGAGAGACAGCAGCGGCGACGCCAAAAGAGGCGAAAAATGCCGTTACCCAAGAAGTGGTTCCCATTCCAGATGAAGACTTAAAAAACATCCAAGGAATTTTTGGCATCGATACCTTCTTTGCCACCGAAAGCATTCCTTATCAGGAAGGAGCCATCTTCAAGGGCAATCTGCGGGGAGAACCTGCGGCGGTTCATTCCCGCTTGTCTGCGAGTTTGCACGAGAGATTGGGCGATCGCTATCGGCTATTTTTAGTAGAAAATCCGGAAGAGAAGCCGGTGGTGATTGTTCTCCCCAGCACCAACGATCCGAAACCAGCAACCTTACCGCAGAACATCTTGGCAGGCGTTCTCGTCGTGGCGACCATTGCCGCTAGCTTAGAGACGGCGGGAATTTTCCTCGGCTTTGATTTCTTCAGCAATCCAAGCCGCTTTGGAGAAGTTCTGCCCATCAGTGCCGGAATCTGGGTGATTTTAGTGACTCACGAACTCGGTCACTGGTTCCTAGCTCGTCGTCACAATATTCGCCTAAGTTTTCCTTTTTTCATCCCATCCGCACAGATTGGCTCGTTTGGGGCGATTACTCGGTTTGAATCGCTATTACCCAATCGCACAGTGCTGTTTGATATCGCTTTAGCTGGCCCTGCTGCTGGTGGCATTGTTTCCCTATTGATGCTAATCGTCGGTTTAATTCTTTCCCACGAAGGCAGTCTATTTAAGGTGCCATCGGAGTTTTTCCAGGGATCAATTTTGGTGGGTACTCTAGCACGGGTTGTCCTTGGTTCTAGTCTTCAGCAAACCCTGGTTGATGTCCACCCCCTGACGATTATCGGTTGGCTGGGTTTGGTGGTAACAGCGTTCAACTTGATGCCAGCGGGGATGCTCGATGGGGGTCGAATCGTCCAGGCAATCTACGGACGCCAAATCGCTCGACGCGCTACCGTTGCCACGTTAGTTTTGCTAGGAATTGTCTCTCTAGTAAATCCGACGAATCCTTTGCTGCTGTACTGGGCGATTGTAATTCTGTTCTTGCAACGGGGTCTAGAACGCCCTAGCTTGAATGAGATTTCCGAACCCGATGATGCGCGAGCGGCTTTGGGACTGTTGGCTCTGTTTTTAACAGTGGCAACTCTCCTCCCTCTCACTCCAGGCTTAGCGGGACGCTTGGGCATTGGGGGATAGAAATTGGGGAGCGAATTGGGAATGGGTGAATGTTCTGTCCTCACCTATTCCCTGTCTCCCACTCAGTCCTATCAGGAGGAATGCAAAGAAGTTTAAACAGTCCCGGAGAATATTTAACATTTCTTAAACAATTTCCCTGAAAACGATTAAACTTCATTGCAAAATTAGAAGAGACTATGAACGGTGTGATAACTTCGTTAAGGTTGACAAACGGCTGAGAGATAACGATGGAGAACACAATAAACGTGCCTTTACAGCAATCCTCAACTCCTTCATTTCGTGAAGATTTTAGTGAGTACGTGGCGCATCTACAGCTTCACATGGCGTTACAAGCGCGCAACCTAGTTCCCACTCTCACCAAGGCTGTTGATAGCCGCGAGCAGCTATTGCAGCAAACTCAGGCGGATATTGAAAAGCTGATTTCTCGTCAAGGCATCTAATTCGGCTAATTTTGATTGATTGGCTGATAAATTGATAGCCGCGCAATTATTTCTAACAATTTTTTGAAACTCCACTGAACTTAGTTTGACAATCAGAGCTTTATCGCTCTGATTTTTTTATGGATTGAATTGCTAAGTAGAGGCATGGCAGGCATGATAGGTATGCCTTTAGGGGCGTGTTTGTGCCATGCCCCTACAAAACGTAAATTTTTTACCAGTTAATTTAATCCAGATAAATCAGAGAGACGCGATCGCTTTACTGAGTTGTCAGCACGCACATTATTCCGATTGAGTGCAATTACCGATTCTGCCTGTTGGAGTGCCGATTGCCAAACTTCATATCCTCGACCGCTCAAATGCAGCCCATCCGTCGTTAAGTCCACACGCAAATTTCCTTCAACATCGCTAAAGCGAGAGTGAATATCTAGATAGCCTGCACCCTGTTGTTGAGCAAGGATAGCCAGTTGTTGGTTAAGGTTACGAATTCGGCGGTTTGGGATGGTGTTGATCCGGGTGGGAAGAATGGATTGCACGATGACTGAGCTGCGAGGATGCTCTTGTCGTAAGCGGCGAACAATTTGGCGAAGATTATCGAGAATTGTTTCATCCGTTGCACCTTGGCGTAAATCGTTGATGCCAGCTAAAACGTAAATAACATCGGGACGAGTTTGGGAAAAAGCAGACAATCTTTTCAAGATGCCACGGGAATTATCCCCAGAAATTCCCTGATTCAGCCACAAACTCCCCCCAGGAAGACGTTCTTGGGGAAACCACAATGAGAGAGAATCTCCCACTAATACGGAAAGACGGTTGGAACCTTGACCTTGAGAAACTGCTCTCGCTTCCTTTGCCAGTAGGCGTTTCCACTGTTCATAGCTAGGTTTTTGTAAAGCCAGTGCTTTAGTACCTGCTTGGTTCGCCCAGTATGACTGAAAGCTATCAACAGGTAGACGAGTATAAATCTTGCCTGCTTTCAGAGCAGCTAATCTTTGGTAAAAAAGTTGACTGCCAGATGCCGGTTTTGTCGTTGCTGTATCCGGTTTCAGCTTCGCTTGTACGGAGGGTTTCAGTTCTATCGCGGCTTGAGCTGCTGTCGGTGCTAAAGCTGTAGTAATAGTTAGTGTGTCAGTCCCCTGGAAAGGATTAGTCTGCGAAATCAACTGCTGGCTAAATTCCGGAGAGGTGATTTCAATGGTCGGGACGATTTTCTGAGCCACCAGTGGCTCAAAGGTACTCGACTCACTGGAATGCCATAACGCTAACAGGTTGTCAGGCTGTGGAGGTAGCACGGGCGGGGGCGGGGCGGCTATTTGCCCGCCGCTTAACAAACTTACCGCCAACAGATAAGGATCGCCCATTGTGTCTCTACTCCTTCACTTGTGCCTTCCTTTCCCTTTGACAGGGATTATTGGTTGGAGTCAGGAATTTTTAGGAGAAGCGATCGCTTTCTGTTGGCAAGACGCGGGAGCAATCGCTTTTAAACTCCTCTAAAGTGACGTCATACACGAGTCATTTGTCAAGCGCATTCAAAAATAAGCCAAAAAAATAAGTCAAAAGTGGATTTGTGCGTCCTAGGAATCCACGTTTGACTATCTACTTGCAAGCAAGCCAGACTAGGGAATGCGATCGCATTCCGGTTAAGAATACTGCGATATCATTGGCAGTTCCTGATTGAGAACCCAATTGCCAATATCCCGCAGCTTATAGTCCACTGGGTCATGCAGGGTAAACGTCCGCAAATCGCGCCAGTAGCGGTCGAAGCCGTATTTCGCAGCAGTGGAACGAGCGCCCATGACTTCAAAGATGCGGGTGGTGATATCCAAGCCAACTTTAGTGGTAAAAGCTTTAGCAGTATAAACAGCGATCGCAACTTCACCCCGTTCCTCATGAGTGAGCGCCTGTCCCTTTTCCCATGCCGTCTGTACCTGCTGCGCTGCCTGACGGCAGAGCGCGATCGCTGCCTTTAGCTCAGTCCATAGCTCACCATAGTGCTGCAAAATGTAGGGATCTTTCGATGCCCGATCGACGCCTGAGGTCATCCAGGGTCGAGTCATCGTCGTCGTGTAATCCCTTGCCGCTTCCAAGGCACCTTCGGCAATTCCCAGATAGACATGGGTTTTCGCCAACTGATTCACCACGAACAAGAGGGTAGAAAAGGCACCCTCTGGAGATGGAGGTGGGCCGAGAATTTCATCCGGGTTCACCAAGACGTTGTGGAAGGTGAAACTACCGCTAGCGGTGCAGCGTTGTCCCATATTGTCCCAGTCGTTGTTGTAGACAATGCCTTCTCGATCCTTGGGAAGGATAAAGGCAATCGGATGATCGACCCCGTCTTGCACGGCGGCGAATACACGAATATCCGCTGCTGCCACTCCGGTGCCAAAGCTCTTAGTTCCATTTACCCGGAAGCGATCGCCTTCTGGCTCAATTTTGAGGCGAGTGTCCCGCGTGTTAAATGCATTTCCCCAAAACAAGTGATTCTGGGCAGTGGCTCGGTAGTAGCGTTCTGCTTGAGCGGGGGTGCCGCTCACCTGACCCACCACTGATAAGATTAGCTGATTGCAGTAGAGTTGCCCCTTAGAACCATCTGCTTTAGCAATTTCCTGAAGAACCTTGTAAGCTTCTACCCAGGTTGCGCCAATACCGCCATATTCTCGCGGTACAACCAGAGGTAACAGTCCCGATTCCCGCAACCGTCGTACTTCTTCATGGGGAATAGCGGCTTGGCGATCGCGCTCGACAGCACTCGCTGCTAATTCTTGGGATAGGGCAGTTGCGATCGCTGCATAATCTTTCAATTCGATGCGGTTTAGTAATGTAGTCATGGTTTTTTCTCCTTTTTACTTGTCTTTTGTAGTAGATAATTTCTGAACTGGTTGCGAGGCTTGATTTAAAACAACCAGTGAAGAGAACTGTTTCGTAGTTAGCAATAGCGAGTCACTGCTACCGGGTTTTTGATAACGCCAAGCAAATGCACAGAGTTTGCACATAGGATTTTCTAGCTTTCAATGGTTTTCAGAATTGAAGGTTGGTGTTACATAGTTTTTTAGCGATTCACTTTCTTGCCGCTACATTTGTGATTTTTTCTGTATCCCCCCAATTGATGGCAGGGATTTAATCCAGACAATTCGTAAAACGGGTTTAATTCTTCCGCACAATGTAGTAATTGTTTTGAAAATCATGAGCGAGTTGCTTGATTTCCACGCTAGTGAAACCGGCATCTTCCAGCATTTCCAATGCTTTCTCCTGACCCCACATGGCACCAAGCCCCATGCCTCCTGCGGCAAGCGATACAGTCATGCAGTGCATACAAGAAATGGTGTAAAGTAATGGCCCTGCTGGATGATCGAGATTGCCATCGACATAACTGGAGGCGCGAATATCCTGCATCAAATAAACACCATCAGGACGCAGCGCTTGGGCAATTCCTCGCAACACTACATCGGGCTGAGCTTGGTCGTGAATTGCATCAAAGGTAGCAATGAAATCATATTTCTCTACTTCATCTAAAGTGGCAGCATCTTTTACTTGAAAGTGGATATTTGCGAGACCGAGGTGTTGGGCTTCGGTTTGCGCGATCGCGATCGCTTCTTCTGAGAAGTCGTAGCCTGTAAACCGACTATTCGGAAATTCCTTTGCCATTTTGGTGATAGCACGACCGCTACCACACCCTACATCCAGCACATTAATTCCCTCCTCAAGTGCCTCAATCAGTCCGGGAATTAAGGGCAGAATGTGGTCATTGAGCGCCGAAACCACCGTTTGACCGCTGTCTTCCGCCATCACTTGATGAAAACGCTTGAAAGCAGAATAGGGAACCCCACCACCCTTGTAAAAGCAGTCGATGATTTGCTCCTCAACACTTCCTAGTAAGGGGATGTATTGGGAAAATGCAGCAATATTGTCAGGACTGGAAGCTCGCGTTAAGAAGGCGGCGTGTTCTAGGGGCAAAAAGTAGGTATTCTTAGCCGGATTGTGTTCCACAAACCCGCCAGTAACCATTGCTCCCAACCACTCGCGCACGTACCGCTCATTCAACCTTGTTGCGTCTGCAATCTGTTGGCTTGTAGAAGGCGGTAGTTCAGCCATCGTGTCAAATAACCCGGTTCTGTGACCGATAGACGTCATCAGAGCGATCGCGCCACTGTTGAGAATGTTAAGCATCCGTTCGGCAAATGCTTCTGCTTTGGTTTGGTCTAGGGTAAGTGTTGTCATAGAATCCTCGTGATGATTTTCAAGTTTGAATGTGTTATTCAGAGTGCGATCGCAAAAACTTGGATTTCTGTTGCACTCTTCAGCAGAGTTAGAGGAGCTGATAGGTAGCATTCTGAAGAGAAACAGATATCAGAAAAACGGAGGGTATTCGCAGGAATTCAACCCAAGCTGTGTGTCCCTTCAGGATTTATTCGGTATCCTCTATGAATGTTTTTTGGTATATGAACAAGCTATCAAGGCAAGCGTTCCGATAGCGTTCTGGAAGCGTTCGATGTCCCCAAACCCTTACCCTAAGGTATGTATGCATGTAACCACCGTGAAATAGATGCGATCGCGTACAGCCCTTTGGGCATGAAAACAGCGTCAGCGTAGCGAAGGCTAACACTACTAGGTAGTTGTTCGTTCGTCGTTCCTGATAACTGATTGCGGCTCGTATACACTGCTTGAGACGGTTAATACAAGACCGGAAAAATAGACTTATGCTGTTGCTTGCTGCACAATCCTAGAAAAATTTATATAGAATTTGCGAGTTACCAAAAAGATTGTTATCGGGCATCTTCGCTTTAACACGAGCGCCAGTGATTTGAGTCACAAAAATGTAAGTTTCCGATCGCATTTAATTGAACGCTTCGCGAACGCTGCTTTGAATAACTTGGTATTTAGGTGAAGCAATTCACTAATTAACAACGCAAATACCAAGGAGCAACTTCTATGATGTCCAACATAAAACGTGTAAAAGTAGCGATCGCATTTTCTGCCACTCTATTATTCACTGCTGCCATTCCCACCGCAGCATTAGCTGGAGATAATAAAGTCTACGCTGGAAGTATGTGTCAGCCTGAGACTTCCGCTTCTAATCAGCAATTTAGTCGTGCAGCTGGACAGTTTTCAGTTCAAGGTACCACATCCATTAACCTACATTGTCCTGTTGTTCGGGACATTACATCAGGGACTGAAAATGGCAGCGCAGGACCTCTTGCTTTTGTGCATGTATTCAGCAGAAACGCTCAGTCTACAACCCTACAGTGCGAGCTGCGGGCTAACCAGCCGAACTCTCTAAGTTTTCAATTCCAGAAATTAACAATCGCACTTAGCGGTGGTGCTACAGGTACTCCGAAGAAGCATGTGTTCAACTTCACGGGACCTGTAGCTCAAACTGCTAACGGAGCTTATGAGGTTGTTTGCTCACTACCACCAGGTACGGGAGTTGCGAGTTACTCCATTGCTGAGTAACTGGGTACAATTTGCGAGTCGATTTCCAATGCTCTAATACCATTTTGTTTTCTGTTTGCAACATATAGACTTCTTGCCCCCCGATAAATTGGGGGGCTGGAAGGATCGTTAATGTAGCACCTCACTAGCACCTCACAACCCAAATGAGATAACTAGCAACCTGGGTTAGCAAGGCATTGGAATTTTCTCAACTGCCTTAGCCAAGAGATTACTTTTTATTCCCTCACTATGGCTAGGGTTTTAACACCGGGCGAGCCAATACTGGGTGTTTGAAAAAGCCCAACACTCAAGCTCTGAACTTAGAATTTAGCCTTGAATACTGCCTTGAATTAAATTCAGACTCATCCCTCAAATCTGTTAAGACAGATTGAAATTTTGTTATGTTTTCACCAACTGTTAACACTATGCAAAAAACCCTTACTTTAACAATTTCCTTCTGGATTGCTTCGATTTTCTTCGGCAATCATCAATCTTCTGGCAATTCATGGATTACCAATTTACAAGCTGTGAGGGCGTCAGCTTCTGAGATTGATATGCCCTTTTGCTATATGCAGACATCGGATGGCAGAACTTTAGACCTCACCCAACTATGCGGTGAGAAACCTCAAGTCATCATCGCAGACCAAACATCTGATGGGGATATTCTGACGGGTCGCATCATTAACGAAACCCAAAAAACAGTTCATTCGATTGAAGTCACCTATAACGTTGTTGGATTAGATGGCAAGGTGATTAAAAGTAGTTCTGTCAATGCAGAACCCTCCACGCTAAATCCAGGACAAAGCGGCTCTTTCAAAGTTCACACGATTATCGGTGATGGCAAATTGAGAGCAACATCTGTTAATTGGAAAGAGTAACAAGAATGGTGGTGTGCAAATGAAACCACGCAGTTATTTAAACTCAGCGATTGATTGGGTTGAAAACAACAATGCAGGCAAAACTCAGAAATCAGAAAATTTCTGATAGGTTTGCTCTAAAAGTAGTCAATAAGCAAGGGATAGTAAAACTAAATGGTCTGGACGCAGATATCAGCGATCGCTTTTTCGGGTATTCTCTGAATCCAAGACTTTACTTTTACTGATTCCGTTGTTGCTGTGGTGCAACTGTTACTAAGAGGGTAGTCCAGTTGCACTTTCTTCCCCAAGCCATCATAGAGTTGAGCGATCGCATAAGTACCAATATCAGAAGACTCTCCAGGAGGTAGGGTAAACCTACGGAATGGGGGGTCTTATCGTTATCTCCTAGTGGTTGTCTAAATGGGGATGACTGTTATTGTGCATTCTGTAGCTCAGAACTAGGAAAATCTGTCCGAGTCAGTCTTAGAGATCCCTTAAGCTTGTCGCAGATAGCGTCAGGAGGCTGGTCTTGTCAAGAGAGCCGAAATGATGACTAAATACTTACAGGAGAATGGTCAGTAGTTTGTCAGCTTTCAAGCATCGAATTTTTCAATTTTTTATGCCATCTTGGGGTAATTACAGATGAGCTAACCGATAGGTCGGCGCGAGGCTAACGCCTCGCTTCGCTGTTTTCATGCCCAAAGGGGTGTACGCGATCGCAACCGGATTCCATCTGCATATTGCCAAGCCTGGAGAAGCGGAAAAACTGGTTGAAGCGATTGCTACTCTAGTTAAATCTAGCAGATGAGTCTGAAGCACCATTGGCCTCTGACTATTCTGACGAAGCACGGCTATAGGATCTGTTGACATGACCTTGAAGTTACCCGGATTTACGATTGTCACTTTGCTCAAAGAAGGGATAAAAGCCGTCCTATACCGTGGAATCAGAGTTGAAGATCGGCGTCCGGTGATTATTAAAGGGCTACGTCCAGAGTGCTGTACGCCCAATAATATTGAGCAACTCAGACATGAGTATGCGATCGCCCAACGGTTGAACACCCCCGGAGCAGTTAAAGCCTACGCCTTAGAGGTGCATCAGGGCATTCCTTATCTGATTTTGGAGGATTTTGGCGGGCGATCGCTCGATCGGCTTCTAGAAGACTTTCGGGAGCCGATTCCGTTTTTAAAAATTGCCATTCAAATCAGCAATGCGATCGCCCAAATTCACAGCCATAGCATTGTCCATAAAAATATTAAGCCGCAGAACATTCTCATTAATCTGGAAACGCATCAGGTCAAAATCGCTGACTTCGGGATTGCTGCTTTTATCCCCTACGAACAGCAAATGGTCAGCAGTTCCAGCCAGATTGCAGGCAGTTTGGCTTATCTGTCGCCAGAGCAAACTGGGCGAATGAATCGCGGGATTGACCATCGCAGCGATTTATATTCCTTGGGAGTCACCTTCTATGAAATGCTGACCCGTCAGCTACCGTTTCAGGGCAAAGACCCTTTAGAGTGGGTGCATTGTCATATTGCCCAATCGCCGCCACCACTCACAAAGGTAAGACCGGAGATTGGGCGATCGCTATCTGACATCATCATGAAACTGCTCTCAAAGGTTGCAGAAGATCGCTACCAGAGTGCTTTGGGTTTGCAGTTCGATCTGGAACGATGCCTAAAACAGTTGGAGACAATTGGACAAATTCAATCTTTCCCTTTAGGCGAACAAGATATCTCAGAGCGGTTTCAAATTCCCCAAAAATTGTATGGGCGAGAGCGAGAAATTGCACAGCTTTTACAAGCATTTGAGCGAGTTGTTAGCCAAGGTACGCCAGAACTTATATTCGTCGCTGGATATGCTGGGATTGGTAAATCTTCTCTCGTGAACGAGATCCAAAAACCCATCGTAAGAGAACGTGGGATTTTTATCTCTGGTAAGTTCGATCAGTACAAACGAGATATTCCTTATTCCACCCTTGTTCAAGCTTTTCAGACGCTCGTTCGGCAAATTTTGACGGAACCTGAAGATAAACTTGCCACTTGGAGAAAGCGAATCCAAGCCGCATTCGGGAATAATGGCAGACTGATTACCGATGTGATTCCAGAAGTTGAACTCATCGTCGGCGAACAACCTCCTATACCAGACTTGGGACCCGCTGAATCCCAAAATCGATTCAATCTGGTGTTTCAAAACTTTATCAGTATCTTTGCTCAAAAAGAGCATCCACTGGCTGTCTTTTTGGATGATATGCAGTGGGCAGATAGCGCCACTTTGAATTTGATTCAAACCATCGTCACGAGATCAAGTCTCCAGCATCTTTGCTTTATTCTGGCTTTTCGAGATAACGAGGTCGATCTGCTCCATCCCTTCAGTTTGATGATGGAGCAGATTCGTCAAGGTGGGGCAAAAATAACCGAAATTGTTCTCACTCCTCTCAACCTTACTTATGTGAATCAGCTCATTGCTGAAACCCTACATTGTGAGCCGGGACGGTCAGAATCTCTTGCCAAATTAATCGTCCAGAAAACCGATGGTAATCCTTTTTTTGTCAACGAGTTTCTCAAAACGCTGTACCAAGAAAATCTGCTGACGTTCGATCGCAACCATCGCGTCTGGCAATGGGATCAAGCCCAGATTGAAGCCCAAGGCATTACGGATAATATTGTCAATCTGATGATTGGGCGGATGCAAAAACTGCCGCCCGAAACTCAACAGTTGCTCAAGTTAGCTTCCTGTATCGGGAATCGTTTTGATTTAGAAGTTTTAGCAATCGTCGGTGAAATATCTCCTCAGCAAACAGCCAACACACTTTTGGAAGCGGTTCTGAGAGGATTCATCATCCCAACAGAGGCAACTGAAAGCATTGAGAAAAGCTATCGCTTTTATCACGATCGCATTCAACAAGCTGCCTATGCCTTGATTGATGATGAACAAAAGCAAGCAGTTCACCTTACGATTGGGCGACTTTTACTTAAAAGTTTCAATTCTGCTCAACTGGAAGAACAGATTTTTGATTTAGTGAATCAACTTAATCTAGCTGTTGGTTTGATTACTGAGCGGACAGAAAAAGACGAATTAATTCGCCTAAATCTAATTGCTGCTAAGAAGGCAAAAGCCTCCACTGCGTACACACCTGCGAAAAGAATGCTTGCTGTCGCTGCAAATCTTTTAAATGAAGATTCTTGGCTTGACCATTATGAACAAACATTTACTATAGTTAAAGAACGAGCTGAATGCGAATTTTTAACGGGTAATTTAGAGGAGGCGGAAGCTCTATTTAAGCTTCTATTTATCAAAGCCAAATCTTATATAGACAAAGCGAATATTTATATACTTCAGCTCAGACTTTATCAAGTTGCAGGTAGGTATGAGGAGGCACTAGCACTCGGATTAGAAGCTTTAAAAATTTTTGGGGTGACTTTCCCGGATTCAGAGGAGCAAGTGCAGGTTGCGATCGCTATCGAAAAAAGCCAGGTATTGGCAAATTTAGGTGACAGACAAGTCTCCGATCTACTCAACGCCCCAACGCTCCAAGATCCAAATCTTAAGACACTCATCGGTCTGCTGACAACTGTAGGGCCGCCTGCTTATCTCGGCAGACCAAGTATTTTTCCTCTAGTTGTACTCAAAGCAGTCAATTATTCGCTGACGTATGGCAATACGGAAGACTCCTGTTTTGCTTATAGTATGTATGCGATGTTGTTGGTTTCTATATTCCGTGATATTCCGACAGGCTACGCATTTTCCGAGATGACGATTCAACTAAATGAGAAGTTGAATGACCCGAAACTCAGAGGAACAGTTCTACACATTCATGGCAGTCATATCAACGTTTGGCGGAACCATATTTCTACCGATATTCCATTTTTAGAGCGAGGCTTTATCGGTTGTGTGGAAGCAGGTGATGTGACGATGGCTAACTACAACGGCTATCAAGGCTCTTGGCAGATTATTCAGGTAGGAAGTCCACTTCCCGAAACGTATAATTTAATTCAAAAGTACGTTAACTTTGCCCAGCAATCTAAGCATGAGGCTGCCTATCAGACGATTAGATTGCAGCAGCAGTTTCTCCTGAATTTACGCGGACTCACCTACCACAACCTGACTCTAAGTGATGATAATTTCGATGAATCGCACGCTTTTTCCATCCTTACGGATGCAGGCTTCGTAAGTGGAATTATCTTTTATCACATCATCAAATTAATTGTGTTTTTCACCTACGAACAGTATGAGGAGGCGCTAAACTTTGCCTTACAAGTGTCCGTGTTTTCAGTTACAACCCTGGCATTACCAATCGAAACCGATTATGTTCTGTATCACTCGCTGACCTTGGCGGCTCTTTATCCAACTGCATCTTGTGAAGAGCAGGAAGGGTTTTTAGAAACCTTAGAAATGCATCAGCGTCAATTGCAGGATTGGGCGAGCCACTGCCCTGCTAACTTCTTACATAAGTCTCAATTAGTGGGGGCGGAGATAGCTCGAATTGAGGGTCGGGACATGGAAGCAATGCGCCTGTATGAGCAATCAATTCGCTGTGCCCGCGAGCAGAAATTTGTGCATTATGAAGCCTTGGCGTATGAGTTAGCAGCTAAGTTTTACTTAGATCGGGAGTTTGAAGCGATCGCTAAAACCTATCTGCAAGAAGCCAGGAATGCCTATCGGCGCTGGGAGGCGCTCGGCAAGGTCAAGCAGCTTGAGCAGCTCTATCCGACCTTATTGCCGCAACCGTTGCCGCAACAGCCCCCTGCCTCCAACGAAACGTTTTTAAGCACGGGGGAGCAACTTGACTTTCTATCGGTTGTTAAGGCGTCTCAAACTATTTCTAGCGAAATTGTCTTCTCTCGACTTTTGAAGACATTGATGCAGATTGCGCTTGAGCAAGCAGGAGCCGAACTGGGTTATTTGCTGCTTTTTCACGAGCAGAATCTAGTGATAGAAGTCGAAGCGAAAATAAATTCCCAAGCAGAAAAACTTAATGTTTTTCGACCTGAATTGGCGGGTGAAATTGCATTGCCTCAGTCAGTGCTGAATTATGTGCAGCGAACTCAATCAACTGTGATTTTGCCCGATGCCACAGAGCAGAATCTATTTTCGGAAGACGAGTATGTGATTCAAAAGCAACCGAAGTCTGTACTTTGCTTACCAATCGCCCGTCAGTCAAACTTGCTGGGAATTTTATATTTAGAAAACAACTTTATCCCAGGCGCTTTTACACACGACAAGCTTTCCGTGCTGGAAATTTTAGCAGCTCAAATTGCCATTTCCCTGGAGAATGCTCGTCTCTATCAAGGGTTAGCACAAAGTCAAGAACAACTTAACCTAGCGTTGAAATCCGCCCAAATCGGTGTTTGGAGTTGGGACATTCTCAACGATCGGTTTGACTGGGATGAGCAGGTTTATCAACTATTTGGAGTCACTCCTGGAACGTTTGTTGCCACCTCAGAAGCAGTGTTGGCTCGTCTGCACCCAGAGGATCGGGAATCGCTCGCGCAATCTTTGACCCGAGCGATTCACGAAGGCGTGGAACACGATCTGGAATATCGAATTATCCGGGATGACGGCAGCATTCGCTACGCTGCTTGCCGGGGAAGAGCCTTTTTCAACGAAGCGGGCACAGCGACTCGCATGAGTGGTGTTGTAATTGACATCACGGAGCGCAAACAAACTGAAGAATCTCTGCTGATTTCTAAGGCTGCTTTGGAGCAAATGCCCGATGCTGTTGTGTTAACCGATCTGGAGGGAAATATTCAACGTTGGCTGGGCAACGCGGAACAGATTTTCGGCTATACGGCGTCCGAAGCGATCGCTAAACCCCTGAATTTCTTACATCACCCTGACATTGCAGCAACGATGACCGCCCAAATGATCCAGTCTATTCAGGAAACCGGAGGATTTTGTGGTGAAGTTCCCTGTGTGAGAAAAGATCGGTCGAAAGTGTTGATTGAAACAACATCAAAGCTTGTTTACGACAAGGCTGGCAAGCCGCTCTTTTTTGTGGGCATCAACAAAGATATTAGCGATCGCAAACAGGCTGAAGCGGAACGTGCCCAACTGTACGCAGAGCAAACCGCCCGCCAGGAAGCAGAAGCTGACCGACAGCGAGCCGCGTTTTTGGCTCAAGTCAGTGCCACCCTCGCCTCTTCCCTCGATTACGAAAGCACGCTCTCCAGCGTGGCAAACCTAGTTGTGCCCTACTTCGCAGACTGGTGCGGCGTTGACCTCCTGCAAGACAACCAATCAATTAATCGGGTCGCCGTTGCCCACCGAGATCCGGAGAAAGTGAAACTCGCCTGGGAACTCCATCAGCGTTATCCTAGACCGTTGAATGCACCGGAAGGTGTACCAAAGGTGCTGCGTACTGGGCAAACAGAAATGGTGGCGGAAATTTCAGATGCAGTCCTGGCAGAAGCAGTCAAAGATCCAGAACATCTGCGAATTCTGCGGGACCTGGGTTTAAAGTCCTATATTATCTCACCGTTGATGGCACGGGGGCGGATTCTCGGTGCCATTTCGTTTGTCACGGCTGAATCTGCTCATCGTTTCAACACCGCCGATCTCTCGCTGGCGGAAGATATTGCTCATCGGGCAGCGATCGCTATTGATAATGCCCGCCTCTATCGGGAAGCGCAGCAGGCGCAACAGACGGCGGAGCGGGCAGCAGAGCGAATTGCCCGTCTCCAGTCCATTACCGCTGCCCTTTCAGAATCGCTCACACCCACCCAAGTGTCCGAAGTCATCGTCGAACAGGGCATGGCTGCCTTGGGTGCCAACTATGCTCTAGTGGCATTGCTCAATGAAAGCGGTACTGAACTGGAAATTGTGCGGGCGGTTGGCTATGAAGTGAATCAAATCGATGGTTGGCAACGTTTTTCCATCGACACAGCAGTCCCTCTAGCAGAGGCGGTACGGACTGGGCAACCTGTTTGGGGTGAAACGTCACAAAAACGAGCTGCTCGTTACCCTCACCTGGCTGAAGCCTATAGTCAATTTAACTTTGGGACGTGGGTTTCGATTCCGCTGATGGTAGAGGGTCGGGCAGTTGGAGGGTTGTCTCTGGGCTTTACTGAGCCACAAGAACTTAACGAGGATGACCAAGCTTTTATCTTGGCACTTGCCCAACAATGCGCCCAAGCGATCGCTCGTTCCCATCTCTACGAAGCAGAACGAACCGCGCGAAGTGCGGCGGAAGCGGCAAACCGGGTCAAAGATGAATTCTTAGCCGTTCTCTCTCACGAACTGAGAACGCCGCTTAATCCGATTCTGGGTTGGGCAAAGCTTCTGCGGAGCCGCAAGTTCGATCCGGCAACCAGCGATCGCGCCTTAGAAACTATTGAGCGCAACGCCAAGTTACAAACCCAATTAATTGAAGATTTGCTTGATGTCTCCCGCATCCTGCAAGGGAAGCTGAGCCTCAACGTCTACCCGGTTGACTTGGTATCGACGATTGAAGCCGCAATCGAGACGGTGCGTTTAGCAGCCGAAGCCAAATCTATCCAGATTCAGACTATCCTCGAACCGGGCGTAGGACAGGTTTCCGGTGATGCCAATCGATTGCAGCAAGTCGTTTGGAATCTCCTTGCCAATGCGGTTAAGTTTACTCCGGCTGGGGGACAGGTCGCGATCGCATTAGAGCAGGTCGAAGCGCAGGCTCAAATCCGCGTAACTGACACAGGCAAGGGGATTGCACCTGAGTTCTTACCCTATGTCTTTGATTATTTCCGTCAGGAAGATGGTACCACCACCCGAACCTTTGGGGGATTGGGTCTAGGGCTGGCAATCGTCCGCCATCTCGTAGAACTTCACGGCGGCACCGTAAGTGTATCAAGTCTGGGGGAAGGACAAGGTGCAACTTTCCTAATTAAGCTTCCCTGTTTGCAGAATGATAGAGAAAGGCAGTCGGATGAAAAAGACAACCTCTCAGTTCTGACTTTTGACTCCTTACCTTTGTCTGGCTTACAAATTCTCGTGGTGGATGATGATGCAGATATGCGAGAGTTTTTGTGCTTCCTGTTGGAGCAATATGGTGCAACTGTGACCTCCGTAGCCTCAGCCGTTGCAGCGCTGACAACACTAAGCCAATCCCAGCCAAATGTCATCATCAGCGATATTGGAATGCCAGAAATCAATGGCTATATGTTGATGCGACAGGTGAGGAGTCTGAAACCAGACCAAGGAGGAAACATTCCAGCGATCGCGCTGACTGCCTATGCTGCCGAGATGGATTACCAACAAGCGATCGCCGCAGGATTTCAACAGCACATTCCTAAGCCTGTGGAGCCAGAGGCATTGGTGAGGGCGATCGCATCATTACTGTTTCTTCAACCTGAAAGTGAGACTACAAAGGTTTTTTGATTAAGAGCAATTAGACAGGGTTGATACATTTGATCCAACAGATGGTTCTAAAATATCAACTGTCCAGATCCGGGCGAAGGGTAAGCCAGCTTTCCGAAAGGACTTCCGGACAGTCTCAGCATCAGGTGCCTCAAATTCGCAAATTACTTTAGCCCGATCGCGTGCCATCATTGAGCGAATCCAATGAACATTGTGTGCCCGGTGACAAGGTATTCCGATCTCAAGATCGTGGTTCCACTTCTGTTCGGTGATCGGTGGCTCAAATATCTTTTCTACAAGGACACGAACCATATTTTCCTCCTGATTGATTGAGCAATTTAGGTTTTTAAATACAGGACTTACGCACTGAAAACTTGAAGCCTAGATTCCCCTAACCCCCCGATAAATTGGGAGGAACTGGAAAAGTCTCCTTTTTTCAGGGGGACGCAAGGGGGATCTCTGCGTTAGTCCTCAGCTCCTGCGGTAAGCGATTGATGGCAGTTTGGGCACGAACGCTCAAGACGCGAGGGTCAATTTGGTGCTGTAAGCTTTGAAATAGCTCTGCTGCACGCTTATGTTCGCCTAAAGCTAACTTTCCCCGAATGAGTGCAGCCCCAGCTAGGGCAATTTCACTGGGATGATCCACAATTTGCGCGGCATGAAGTGCTTCTTGAGCGCGAGCGATCGCTAATTCAACGCGACCCCTTTCCAAATCCCTTGCCGCTGCAAAGCTCAGGATATAAGCTAGCATTCGGTTCGCATCGATCCGACGCAGGGTGGATAATGCTGGCTCAAGTGCTTCTTCAGCACCCATTTCTCCGATAACATAACGGGCGAGCGAACTCAGGGCAACGGCGAATGGGCCTTCGCTGCCTTCACCACTAATTTTTGTGGCAACTGCTGCCAGTTCCTCGGAGTAAGCGATCGCCGCTGTCGGATTGCCCGCTTCCAACTCGGTCATCGCCAGATAAGTCAAACAAGCAGACTCTCGCCAGCGATCTTGTTCCGCCTGCGCCATTCGCCATGCTTGTTCCAAAAGAGAACCCGCCGCCGGGAAATCTGCTGCATGACGGCGCACGCATCCCAGACCACAGGGAATATCGATAATTTCAAGTCCCACTCTCGCGGCAAGCGGCTGTGCTTCTAGCAACAGCGCCTCAGCACGGGGCATCTCGCGTTCGGTTTCGGCGAGGCACCAACCGCTGTGAGCTAGCATTCGGGCGGTGGTCGCCGGACTTGCCAATCGTCCTCGTTCCACTGCTTGGAGGGAGTGTTCCCGAACACCCATGAGATTACCTCGCTCGTAGTTCAGCACGATCAAAGCTTCTAGCGCGATCGCTTCTTCATCCTTCAAACCAAGGGCGCTGGCTTCGGCAATCAGTTGATGCAGGTTATTTTCGAGTTGGGGAATTTGATTTCTGGTAACTCCTGCCAGAACGTAGACTTTTAGCAGCCCGATGTGAAGTCGAACCCGTAAAGTCTTTTCAAGGTTCCGGCAATGCTGAATTCCCCGTTGAGCCAGTTCCGATGCTTCTGAGTAGGCGAACTGGCGCAAGCAACGTTCGGCAGCTGCCTGGAAAGCTGAGGCGGCTAAGGAATCATGACCGCCCAATGATGCATGATGCGCGACATCGCTGGCTAGGGCGTTGTCAGGAACCGAGAGACGATTCAAAGCCTGGGCAATCTGCAAATGCACTAATTTACGGCGGGGTTCTGACAACTGGTGATAAGCGACTTTCCGCACAACATCATGAGCAAAGTCATAGCCAGTTTCGTTATTTAATAAAGCTCCTGGACGGATAATCCCCTGCCGCTCCAGTTCTTCCACGGCTAAAAGTAATTTAGAGAGCGGATAGTCGGCAACCCGTGCCACGATTGTCGGATTGAAACTTCGTCCCAATGCAGCTGCCCAAGGTAAAAGTTCTCGCGCCGGTTCGTCGAGTTGCCGCAATCGGTCTTGAATCAAGGCTTCCAGATTGTCGGAGTAAGCCGTGTCATGCTGGGCTAGGGCACGAGCCACTTCTAGAGCGAATAGGGGATTCCCGCCACTATCTACAAAGACGCGGTTTCCATCCACATCGGTATTAATCGAGCGAGTCAGCTGAACCACTTGCGCTTGATTTAATAGTGGCAGTGAGATGGTTTGCACCCGCTCCTCCCGCCGCAGCGCTTGCACCAGCTTACACACAGGCACATTATCTGATAACTCGCGTTGACGAGCAGAGAGGGCAAACCGAACGGAGGAATGACCCAGCAGGCGGATTGCATAATGCAGGAGTGCCGTAGATGCCTCGTCCAGCCACTGAATATCATCTAGGATAATGACGATTCGTTTGCCATTGCTCGAAAGTTGGGACAGCAGGTTGACTACCGCATCAAATAGCTGAGAGCGATCGCCCGGATCTCTTCTTCCCTCCATTTCTGGAAATAGGGAACTCAGTTCTGCTGGCAATTGCGATCCTGAATCACGAGCGATCACCCGCAGTGCATCAATCCAAATTCCATAAGGTCGCAGCATTTCCGCCTCAAATCCGCGTCCCCAGAGTACGCGACCGTTGCTCGTGACAACGGCAGCAAGTTCTTCCAGCAGGCGCGTCTTCCCAATTCCCGATTCGCCAACCAGTAAAAGGATTTCTGAAACGACCATCCGGGTATCGGATGCCATCCAATTACAGATTGTCGCCCATTCCCGCTCTCGCCCGATTAGGGGAGCCAAGAATCGGGGCTGATTCTCTCCCCGGCTCCCAGTTTCCACTGCCCCCAGCGCCTTCAATGCAGCCTTTTGGGCGTCTGTTAATCCGGTGACTCCGGTGATGTTCATTCCCTCATAAGGTCGATCCGCCCTTAAGGTTTTTACACACTCACCCGTCTGCACATCCCAAAGCTTAATCGTTTCATCCTGGCTGCCACTCGCGACCCTGCGGCTATCAAGGCTGAAGATTACTGACCAGACTAAATTGGTGTGTCCCTGCAAGGTATGAAGACAAGAACCGTTTTGGACATCCCAAAGCTTTACCGTTTGGTCGCTACTGGCACTGGCAAGGATTTGACCATCTGGACTAAAAGCAACTGACCAAACTCGGCTGGTGTGTCCGGTCAATGTACGTCGGCACTCTCCTGTCCGCACGTCCCATAACTTAATACTGTGGTCGCCACTTCCACTCGCTAAGGTTTGACCATCTGGGCTAAAGACAACTGACCAAACCCAATTGGTATGTCCCTGGAATGTCTGAGCGCATTGTCCCGTCTGGACATCCCAAAGTTTCACTGTTTGGTCGTAACTGCCACTCGCCAGAGTCTGACCATCCGGACTGAAAGCGATCGCGCAAACCCAACTGGCGTGTCCCTGCAAGGTACGTTGGCATTGTCCCGTCTGCACGTCCCAAAGCTTCACCGTCTGGTCATCGCTGCCACTGGCAAGGGTTCGACCATCGGGGCTGAAGGCAACTGACCAAATCCCGCAAGTATGCTCTTGCAAGGTTTGGCGACAACGTCCGGTGTCAAGATCCCAAAGCTTCACCATTTGGTCGCCGCTCCCACTAGCGAGAGTCTGACCATCTGGGCTAAAAGCAACAGCCGAAACTGAGCTAGTGTGACCTTGCAAGGTTTGAACGCATTTCCCGGTGCCCAGATCCCACAATTTAACGGTGCGATCGTCGTTCCCACTTGCCAAAATGCGACCATCCGGACTTAATGCCAGCGATCGCACTCGGTTCGCATAACCCTGTAGCGTTCTGCGACATTTACCTGTAGGGGCGTGCCACAACTTAACGGTATGATCGCCGCTACCGCTTGCGAGGATTTCTCCATTCGGGCTGAACGCCACCGACCGCACCCAATTTTGGTGCCCCCATAATGTTTGGTAGCATTCCCCAGTCCGAACTCGCCACAGCTTCACACTGCGGTCTTCGCTGCCACTGGCTACCGTTTGACCATCCGGACTGAAAGAAAGCGATCGCACCCAGTTTCCATGCCCTTTGAGAGTTCGGCTGCATTCACCCGTCTTAAAATTCCAAAGTTTAATGGTGCGATCGCTACTACTGCTGGCTAAGGTTTGACCATCCGGGCTAAAGGCGACCGACCAAACTCGCTCGGCGTGTCCTTGCAGGGTTTGGTAGCATTGACTGGTTTTGAGATCCCACAGTTTAATCGTCCGATCGTCGCTGCCAGTCGCTAAGGTTTTTCCGTCAGGACTGAACGCTACCGATCGCACCCAATTTTCGTGACCCTGAAGCGTTTTACAGCACTGTCCTGACTTGACATCCCACAACTTGACCGTTCGATCCTCACTCCCACTGGCTAAGGTTTGACCATCCGGGCTAAAGGCGACCGACCAGACCTGATGGGCGTGTTCTTGCAAAGTCTGGAGGCATTGCCCTGTCTTGAGATCCCACAGTTTAATCGTTTTATCATCGCTACCACTCGCCAGGATATTCCCTTGAGGACTAAAAGCGACCGACCAAACCCAATTGGTATGTCCTTGGCAGGTCAGTAAATTTTTCCCATCTGCTACTCTCCACACCCGCACCTCGCGGTTAGTATCCCCAGTCGCTAGAAGTTGTCCGTCGGGGCTAAAAGCAACGGCGAGGGCGAAGCTCAAGGGTTCTGTAAACACAGCTTTGGACAGGTCGGCATCAGCAAGATTGACCTGATGTAAATTCACTTCTCGTAAATCAGCCTGCCAGAGGGTGAGATGGGAGAAGTCATAACTTGTTAAGTCTTTTTGCAATTGAACGAGCAGATTGAGGATATTGCCACCTGCATATCCGGGTTGTCTCGACCATTCATTTCGTAGTTTTGAAAGCAGTTGAGTCAAATGACGCTCAACGTTGTATTGCCCGTGCAGTCGGGTCATTAAAGTGTTTAAAACGGTTTTAACAATTTGTTGAATCTGAATCTCTCGGATATAGTCTTTGCCCTGAGGCTTGAGCAAGGCGTGGCTGTGCAGGATGGAAATCAGGGGTCTCTGGTTTTCTGCTAACAATTCCCCATTTCCGACTTCTAAATGTTGAATTTCTTCACAGACTTGGGCAATCAATCGCTCAGTGATGTACTCCATCACCACAGGTTGCTGGGTATAGCTGCCTGACTGCTTTTCGAGCAGCGATCGCCAACTGAGAGAACCCAATGCTTCCAGTAGGTCTGCACGAGAAACGGTGGGAACGATATCCTCTGCCAATTCCGAGAAGGTTGTCCATTCTCGATTAATGGCAAGCCAAAACATAATTGTTTTTTCTAGGGGCGAGCATCGCTGACACTGCTGGTCTAGCAGTCTGTGAATCCCATTAAAAATTGTGGTATTTTGAGCGAGAAAATCTTGAATCTTGCCATCGAAAACATCTTGAATGGAAGTGGCAACAATCTTCAATGCCAAAGGATTACAGCCGTAGAACTGACACAAATGCTGTTGTTGTGCTTCAGTTCCAATCAATCCTTTTGCTTGAATTAATGCTTGAGCTGCCTCTGGTGAGCCGCTCAGTTGCAAGGTTCGCACAGGTAACGGTGAATTCCCATCAACTACGCCTTCTAAGATGCCGACTTCAGCAGGCTTCTCCCGACTGGTCAGCACCAGGCAACTTTGATGAGCGGTTTCTGCGATCGCTCGCAGCAGTTCCCCGTAGCCTTCATATCCCGGACGATACTGCCCCGGACAACTGACCTGAAAAAGGGTTTCTGCATTGTCTAGAACGATTAGGCAGCGAGAATTTCGCAGCCAATATATTAGTCGTTCAAGCTCACCGCCCGTCTCTTGTTGTTCCGATAGAAAAGAGATCGAGTCGTGCAAAAGAGTTTGGAGGGTGGGAGCATTTCGTAGCGATCTCCAAATTACAAAATCAAATTCTCCCTGGATTTCCTGCGCTAGTTTGGCGGACAAGGCAGTTTTTCCAATTCCACCTATGCCTAATAAGACAACTAGCCGACAGCGATACTGTAAAATGCACTGCTTGAGCGTGTTTAGCTCTTCTGTCCGTCCGTAAAATAGGCTTACATCGATGATTTCGCCCCAATCGCAACGAGGTTGCCTGTCGTTTTGAGGGGGTGTATTTAATTCAGAATTTGTATTGAGTAATTCAAAGCTTTTTTCTCGACTGCTTATCCCTTCAGAATCTTCATTCAGCAGGCGATCGTAGAGGTCGCGGGTAATCGGGCTAGGATCGATTCCTAACTCTTCCCGTAAAAGCGTCATGCAGCGGTGGTAGATTCGCAAGGCACTCGCGCGATCGCCATTAAGCGCGTGCAGTTGCATCAAGTCACCATAAGTTGCTTCGTTGAGCGAGTCCGCTTCTAACAACTGCTGGGCATAGCGCATCGCCGTCCGGATATCCCGTTGCTCCTTTAACAGGCGAACCAACCATTCCAATTCTTGGATAAAAATTTGTCGCAGTCGTTCCTGTTCCGGAAAAATCCATTCGTCGTAACAGTTGGGCAGTAAATCCCCCTGATAGAGGGCTACCGCCTCTTCTAACAGGGTTCGGACGGTTTTCCGGTCAGCCGCTCGTTCTGCCTCCTCCGCTTGAGCCACTGTCCGCTCAAACTCTGCAACATCTAACGTAAAAGGTGCGTCTGAGCGCCACTGTAGCGTTTTCGTATCTACTTCAATGAATCGATCCGCGTCCGGCAAAACCCGCCGTAAGTGGTGCAGTTCTCTTCTTAGGTTCGTTCGGGCTTGCTCGTCTGTTGAGTCAGCCCAAAACAGGGAAGCCAGCCGCTGACGAGGCTGAGGCGTGCCTCTGTGCAGCACCAGATATGCCAGCAACGATTGCGATCGCTCCCCGCTCACGTCTGTCACCGGCTTTTCGTCATAAGTTAGGCGAAAGCCACCTAGCAATACGATCTCTAAAGTAGGCAGCATCATATTTTTACTCTGCCCGTCCATTTGGTACTCAGTCTATAACGTTTCGCAGTTTACTGACAGCCGCTTGCGATCGCGGTTAATACTCATCAACTTATAACTGCTATTTGTCAGTGTTGTTAGAAATAAATTATTAAATTCCGAGAAAAAGCCGTTTGGGGCATTCTTGCCTTAAACCTCAACTTTCCAGTAAGTAAAAGTTGCTATTTTTATAAAAATAGTTCCCCGCCCCCTTCATTCATTGTTGTTGCAATATCATCTTCTGATAGTTTTTTGTTTATACGTAATACAATACTTAAAAAAATAACTTATATTTTAACTAGGTTTATTTTTCCTGCATTAAAGTAGTTAGCTTACGCTGATTATCCATAGAATGTTTATCGGTAAATATTTTTAGATATTGAAATTAAAATAATTAACGAATAACTTTATTTTCACTTTACAGATTCGGAGATTTTAGTAACTAACTCCGAGGCTCGACCTATTAAAGATTTCTCAATATCAACGTTATAATTTGGATGATTAATAATTGCATTTACGACTTCTCCCAAATCAGCATTCCCTTTCCTTGTTCCCAGTCCATTAATCGAGCATTCAATTTGCCTGACACCCCAACTGAGAGCTGCGATTGAGTTCTCTACTGCTAATCCCATATCATCATGACAGTGGACAGAAATCGTAGCCCGATCGATATTTGACACCCGATTAAAGAGCATATTCAGCAACCCTGAGAATTCTATTGGCGACGATAAACCAAGGCTGTCAGGGATACTGATTGTTCTGGCACCGTTTTTGATGGCTGTTTCAATTGCTTTGCAAAGAAAATCCGGTTGGCTTCGAGGAGCATCAAAAGCACTCCACTCCACATCCGCGCAGTAGTTTCTGGCAAGTCCAATAGAATCGTGTATCGCTTCTAACGTTTGTTCTTCAGCCTAGGTTGATTGATGTTTCAAATTAACTTGGGTGTAAATATGAATTCTGCCTCGTGCTGCTGGTTTAATTGCTAAAGCAACGTCCATCACTTCATTCGGTTTAGAATTTGCTAATCCACAAAGGGTTGATTGTTTGATTTGTTTGGAAACAAGAAAAATTTCATCAAAATCTTTCTGGATAGCTCCTGGATATCCCACTTCAATGGCATCAACCCGCATCTCCTCTAGAAGCTTGGCAAGCTGGACTTTTTGATGAATATCCATTTTGATTACCGGGCGCAAGTTCTCCATCCCGCATTGTAGTGTCGAAGATGATAATTTTTGGTAAAGATGGTTGTGCCATAGCCGGTTTTTTTCTGCATTTTTAGGTAAGCAGTTAGTAATTTTGACCAATCATTTGCTGCCAATCACTTTTCAAGATGCCGTATTGTTCGATATCTTCAAAGGTTTCTCCTTTCCGTAAATGTTGACGACGACATCCCTCATACTGCATCCCAAGTTTTTGCATGACTCGTCCCGAACCTGGATTGCGCGAAAAGTGCGCCCCATGAATGCGGTGCAATTTAAGTACCTCGAAGCCATATTGCAGTAGAGCTTTTGCTGCTTCAGTACAGTAGCCTTGTCCCCAGTAGGGCTTGCCAATCCAGTAACCGATCTCCGCATTGTTCTGTTTGGCATCAATCATCAGATTAACCGTCCCACAGAGTTCTCCAGTTTCCCGGAGTGCGATCGCTTGCGTGATGGCTTTCTTTTCCTTAAATGCTGCCGAATGAGCCTTAATCCACGCTTGAGCCATCCCATCTTCGTAAGGATGAGGAATTAGTGTTGTATCAGCAATTTCGCGGGCGCTGGCGAAGCGTTGCACATCAGGAGCATCTGGCAAGGTGAAAGGACGGAGGGTTAACCGTTGTGTTTGAATGGTGGGTGGTTGTATCTCTGGCTCCGACTCAGCAGAACGAGATCCACCAAACACGGCAAAGCTGTAATGCTTATACCAGCAGTCTACGTTCTGAAAACCGGCTGCTTCCAACCATTGGATTTGAGCGTCGAGAGGTGCTAGACGATCGTAGGTCATCCGATGTTGAGCGGCTCGGAGATGCTCCTCGGAGATCCCGCGATCGCGCACGGTATTCAGCCATTGTTGTTGATAAAATTGCTCCAGTTGGGGTGTTCTGCCTAAAACTTGATCGGCGTTGACAAACATCCCTCCAGGTTTGAGCGCATCGTAAATTCGTTGATAAAGATGCTGCTTCTCTGAATCAGACAGATGATGAATCGATAAGCCGGAGATAATCAGGTCATAGGAATCGCTCAAATCTGTCTTAACGTAGTCTCCAATCCATATTTTGGGAGATTTGCCCATCTGCTGGAATCGAGCCTTTGCTTGCTCTAACATCTCAGTCGCGAGATCCAGCAGTGTAAATTCAGCATTCGGAAACACTGCCTGAACCATGCCTGAGTAAAGTCCGGTCCCTGCACCTAAATCGAGAACGTTTAGGGCTGCTGTGCGGTCAAATGGGATAACCTGAATGGCTGTTTGGTAAAAGTCATCAAAACAGGGAATCAGGGTGCGTCGGAGCTTGTCGTACTCAGTTGCTGCTGTGTTAAATGCCTGTTGAATACTCATATCCTTGACGTTTACTTGGTTGTTACTGATACCATTTCACTTGATATCTGCAATAGATCCGTCTGTTGCCCGCCTCAAAAGCCAGTCCTAGCCAAGGATACAAGCCAATGAGCCAAGCACAATGGTAGCCAGCCGATTAAGCTAATTTTATGGGTCTTAAAACATTTGCAATTTTGATTGTGGCAACGCTGGGAATCTGGGAAACAAAAGGAGCGATCGCATCCTCCCCACCCCCTGCCCAGACGACTTCGGGCGATATGGCGACATCGGCACCCATTGAGGATGCTGCGACTCCAGCCGTAACCCAGGTGACGCCAGGATTGGCTCAGACAGCAAATCCCATTCCTGTTGTTGAATATGATGCCAAATACGGTGATTATCTGCCACAAACGATACCGCCAGTGTCCAGTGGGGAGGGCGTCCAGACTGCTGAGGTTGCCTCCAGAATTGTCAAAGATGTGCAGATCCGCTTTGTTAATAACAAAGGGGAGTCAGTCGATAACCAGAATCGACCGATACCCAGTCGCACCAAAAAAGATTTTATTATTGGCGAACTGAAACTCAAGCCGGGTGAGGTATTTCGTGAGGATTTGCTTCAGGAAGACTTGCAGCGATTGAGGCGATTAGAGTCTTTTGAGGATGTCAATGTTGTTGTGGAGGAAGCCACCGACGGGGTTAACATCATCTATGACATCCAGGAGAATCGCTTTCCTTCTATCACATTAGGGGGTGGCAATAGCGGCGACATCGGGCTTTACGGTTCGGTAAGCTATCGAGACGCCAATATCAACGGTGTCAACGATCGCTTAGCTGCCAAACTTCAGGTGAGTGGTAAGGATGTCCAGTTTAATACCCAGTTTACCAGCCCTTATCGGGCTGGGGAGCCAAACCGCTTGGGATATAGCGTTAGAGCGTTTCGCAATCGGGATTATTCCCGCACCTTCACCGATGAAATCGAGTTGCCCAATGGCGATAGTACACGGGAAGGACGATTTGGCGGCGGTGTGGCGGTGTTGCGTTCTTTCAATGGCTGGGATGGATCGTTGGGTTTGAACTACACCCGGATTAGTACCCGCGATGCTGATTTCAATATTGCACGGGTGGATGAATTGGGAACTCCCTTATCTGTCAGCAAAACTGGCATTGATGACTTGGTAACGGTGTCGTTCGGCGTGGCGAGAGATCGGCGCGATCGCCGTTCCAATCCGACTCAGGGTTCGCTGCTAACCCTGACCACGGAACAGTCGATTCCGATTGGGTTGGGCAGTATTTTGAGTAACCGAGTGCGAGCGAATTATATTCAATATGTCCCAGTCAGCTGGATTGGCAAGGGTAGGGAAACCGAAAATCCAGAAATGGTGGCTTTAAATTTGCAGACTGGGACGATACTTGGCGAATTTCCTCCGACTGAGGCGTTTAATCTTGGCGGATTCAATTCTGTGCGCGGCTATGGTTCTGGTAAAGTTGCTAGCGGTCGCAGTTATGCCTTGGCTTCAATCGAATATCGCTTCCCAATTTTGCAGTGGCTGGGAGGGGTTGTCTTTGCTGACTACGGCTCAGATTTGGGGTCTGGTGACACGGTGCTTGGGCAACCGGGTTTGCTGCGCGGTAAACCGGGGAGTGGTTTTGGTTACGGATTAGGATTGCGCGTCAGGTCGCCCTTTGGGTTGATTCGCGGCGATTTAGGCATTAGCGACCAGGGAGAAGTCCGACTTGAAGTAACCACGGGTCAGCGCTTTTGATGGAAAGGGGATATTTGGGCGATCGCGTTTAAGTCACCCTAAAAGAGCGATCGCTTTGTACGCTGCTACCAAAGGCTTGCGATCATCATTCAGAGGATTTTGCCAAGGGTTTTCTAGCGACAAACAAGTAGTTTTGACAGACTACAGAGAAAGGATATGCCAAAATGTCATCTAAAAAATCCCAACTCCATGCCAGCAGTGGGAAATTTCCGATTGCTTTGGGAAATACGCCCCACATATTTCTGGGTAGAAAACCATAACGCTGGACTTCTAGAACCTCAAATCCGGTTTCTTGGCAAAGCGTTTTGATTGACTGGCGAGTATAACGATATTGATGATGATATTTGTTAGGCAACCGGGAAGCGATCGCTTCAATCAGACTAAACTGATTCGGAAAATGGTAACAGATAAAAACGCCACCTGGTTGGAGCAAACGGAAGATTTCCCGTAAGCTGGTAATTTCATTTCCTCCAGTCTCTCTGACATGCTCTAAAACCCCTACAGATACGATTGCATTGAATTTATTATCTGGATAGGGAATGGCTGTTGGATCTTCAGCACTCCCTTTTCTAAATTCATAAGTTGAGCTGTTTAGAGTTTCCCGAACACAAAAGTCCTCAAAAGCAAATCCAGAGGTTTTATAGCCAGCCTTTACTAAGAAATAAGAAAAATGACCGTTCCCACAACCCCAATCTAATACTTCACTTCCTTTAGGAACATATTTTAAAAAAATTTTATATAGCCGAAGATATTGATTAGCACTGATTAAGCTTCTAAATTGCCACAAACTACAATTACTATTTTGCTCTTGAATCTTTATTAGCTCATGGGTGATGCCATTAATGTTTAAGTTACTCACAGTTGCTATTTTATTAGACATTTTATATAAGATACTTCGCCATTTTAAGCTACATTTTCCTTGAGAGTTTTAGCCAAAACAACCTTATAAAAAAATCCCCTACCAGAAGGCAGGGGATTTTGTTTTAATTACCTAAAATGCATTGATCCAGCGAACTACAGGAGATCAACCAAATTTACCAGCAGTAGAGGCAATCAGGAACGCGGCGTAGGTCAAGACATAGCCAACTGCAAAGTGAGCTAGACCAACCACGCGACCTTGGACGATGGACATAGCAACCGGCTTGTCCTTCCAACGAACTAAGTTCGCCAGAGGAGTGCGCTCGTGTGCCCAGACAAGGGTTTCGATCAACTCTTGCCAGTAACCACGCCAAGAGATCAGGAACATGAAACCAGTAGCCCAAACTAGGTGTCCGAACAGGAACATCCAGTCCCAAACCGCCAGGTTATTCATGCCGTAGGGGTTATACCCGTTGATCAACTGAGCGGAGTACAGCCAGAGGTAGTCGCGCAGCCAGCCCATGAGGTAAGTAGAAGACTCATTGAACTGAGCCACGTTGCCTTGCCAAATGCCCAGATGCTTCCAGTGCCAGTAGAAGGTTACCCAACCAATGGTGTTCAGCATCCAGAACGCAGCGAGGTAGAAGGAATCCCACGCGGAGAGTTCGCAAGTACCGCCACGACCGGGGCCGTCGCAAGGGAAGGCGTAGCCGAAGTCCTTTTTATCGGGCATCAGCTTGGAGCCACGAGCATCCAACGCACCCTTGACCAAAACCAGGGTGGTGGTGTGGATGGCGAGGGCGAATGCGTGGTGAACCAAGAAATCGCCAGGGCCAATTGTCAAGAACAGAGAGTTCGTACCGTTGTTGATAGCATCGAGCCAACCGGGAAGCCAAGGCCCACCAGCCATCGAGGCAACGCTATCAGGATTAGACAGGAGAGTATCCAAGCCGTAGAGGACTTTTCCGTGAGAAGCCTGAATGAACTGGGCAAATACCGGCTCAATCAGAATCTGCTTTTCGGGAGTCCCGAAGGCAACCACAACATCGTTGTGAACGTACAGACCCAGGGTATGGAAGCCCAGGAATAGGGAGACCCAGCTCAGGTGCGAGATGATCGCTTCTTTATGCTGGAGTACTCGATCGAGGACGTTACCTCTATTTTGTTCTGGATCGTAGTCACGTACCCAGAAGATACCTGCGTGGGCAAATGCTCCCAGCATCAGGAAACCAGCAATGTACTGGTGGTGTGTGTAGAGCGCTGCTTGAGTTGTGAAGTCCTTCCCGATGAATGCATAGGGAGGCATCGCATACATGTGCTGCGCTACTAGGGAAGTAGCAGTTCCCAGCGCTGCCAGGTGTATAGACAACTGGAAGTGCAAAGAGTTGTTGTAGGTGTCGTACAACCCTTGGTGAGGTAGGTTGAATTGACCTTCAGTCTTGGTGCCAAAGAAGTTTTTGGCGTTCAGCATATCTCTGATGCTGTGACCAATCCCAAAGTTAGTCCGGTACATATGACCGGCGATGATGAAGATGACTGCGATCGCCAAGTGGTGATGAGCCATATCCGTCAGCCACAGCGATTGTGTCTGGGGATGGAAGCCACCCAAGAACGTCAGAATCGCTGTTCCTGCACCTTGAGAGGTACCGAACACATGACCAGCAGCCTCTGGGTTCTCAGCGTAGACGCCCCAGTTGCCGGTGAAGAACGGTCCCAAGCCTGCGGGGTGAGGCAGCGTTGTCAGGAAGTTATCCCAACCTACGTGCTGACCGCGAGATTCGGGAATCGCAACGTGAATCAAGTGACCTGCCCAAGCCAAGGAGCTAACGCCAAACAGACCTGCCAGGTGGTGGTTCAGCCGAGGCTCGGCACTCTTGAACCAAGAAAGGCTAGGACTGAACTTGGGCTGTAGGTGCAGCCAGCCTGCAAACAAGAAGACTGCAGACAGGACAATTAGGAACACTGCACCTTGGTACAGATCATTATTTGACCGCATACCGATGGTGTACCACCAGTGGTAAACACCTGAGTAGGCAATATTTACTGGAAAAGTCGCACCACCTTGAGTAAAGGCATCTACTGCCGGTTGACCAAAGTGGGGGTCCCAAATCGCGTGAGCGATAGGACGCACATTCAACGGATCTTTAATCCACTGTTCAAAATTACCTTGCCAGGCGACGTGGAACAGGAGGCTAGAGGCCCACAGGAAGATAATTGCCACATGACCGAAGTGAGTAGCGAAAATCTTTTGATAAAGATTTTCTTCCGTCATGCCATCATGGCTTTCAAAGTCGTGAGCCGTTGCAATCCCGTACCAGATCCGACGTGTAGTCGGGTCCTGAGCGAGGTCTTGGCTAAATTTGGGGAATTTTGTCGCCATAGTCTCCTCAATTATCAGTGCTGAGTGCTGAGGACTCAGAGCATCATACTCTTTACTCAGCACTCGTTACTCAGGCTTAAATCATCCTATTGAAAGGATTCGCGCCTCGAAGAACGCCCATATCGTGACGATCGCGCCCAGGAGGAAGTGAGCTACCCCAACGGCCCGACCCTGAATGATGCTCAGAGCGCGAGGCTGAATAGAAGGGGCAACCTTCAACTTATTGTGAGCCCAAACAATCGACTCAATCAACTCCTGCCAGTAGCCACGACCGCTGAATAGGAACATCAAGCTGAAGGCCCACACAAAGTGAGCGCCCAGGAACAGCAGACCGTAGGCTGAGAGGGCTGTACCGTAAGACTGAATTACTTGAGCAGCTTGTGCCCATTGAAAATCACGCAACCAGCCATTGATAGTGATGGCACTCATCGCAAAGTTGCCTGCGGTGATATGATCCACCGTTCCATCAGCATTGACTGTGCCCCACACATCGGATTGCATTTTCCAGCTGAAGTGGTAAACCGCGATCGCAATGGTGTTGAACATCCAGAACAGACCCAGGAATACATGGTCCCAACCAGAGACCTGGCAGGTACCACCACGACCGGGACCGTCGCAAGGGAAGCGGAAGCCCAAATTCATCTTGTCTGGAATCAGACGAGAGCTACGGGCAAACAAGAAGCCTTTCAGCAGAATTAGAACAGTGACGTGAATTTGGAAAGCGTGAATATGGTGGATCATGAAGTCCGCCGTACCCAGCGCGATTGGCATCATCGCCACCTTACCGCCTACAGCAACGATCCCGCCGCCGAAGGCATAACTTACTGGTTCTAGCTGGTTAGGAGCTGTGCCACCAGGAGCCAGAGTGTGCAGGTTTTGCACCCACTGAGCAAACACCGGCTGCAACTGAATCGCCGTATCCGAGAACATATCTTGGGGGCGACCCAAAGCACTCATCGTGTCGTTGTGGATGTACAAGCCAAAGCTGTGGAAGCCTAGGAAGATACAAACCCAGTTGAGGTGGGAAATAATTGCATCCCGGTGACGAATCACCCGATCCAGCACGTTGTTCTGGTTCACTACCGGATCGTAATCCCGCACCATAAAGATGGTAGCGTGAGCCGCTCCGCCAACGATCAAGAATGCCCCAATCCACATGTGGTGGGTGAATATGGACAACTGAGTAGCGTAGTCAGTGGCAAGGTACGGATACGGAGGCATCGCGTACATATGGTGAGCCACGATGATGGTCACAGAACCCAGCATGGCAAGGTTGGTTCCCAACTGCGCGTGCCAGGATGTGGTCATGTTTTCATAGAGACCCTTATGACCGTCGCCTGTGAAGGGACCTTTGTGGTTCTCTAGAATTTCCTTAATGCTGTGACCAATCCCCCAGTTCGTCCGATACATATGACCGGCGATCAGGAAGAGTACTGCCAAGGCTAGGTGATGGTGTGCCGTATCTGACAGCCACAATCCACCTGTCTGGGGATTTAAACCGCCTTTGAACGTCAGGAAGTCAGCATACTGGCCCCAGTTCAAAGTCCAGAATGGCGTCAACCCTTGGTTAAAGCTGGGATACAGTTGGGCCATCAAGTCACGGTTCAAGATGAACTCATGAGGCAGCGGAATATCTTTGATGGCAACTCCTGCATCCAGGAGCTTGTTGGTGGGCAGCGCCACGTGAATTTGGTGAGCGGCCCAAGACAAGCACCCCAGACCCAGCAACCCAGCTAGGTGGTGGTTTAGCATTGACTCTACATTCTGGAACCATTCCAGTTTGGGAGCCCGCTTGTGATAGTGGAACCAGCCAGCAAACAGCATCAGAGCTGCTGCTACCAAGCCACCGATGGCAGTGCAGTACAGCTGGAATGTGTTTGTGAAGCCAGCTGCCCGCCAAACCTGGAACAAGCCGGAGGTGATTTGAATCCCGTGGAAGCCACCGCCCACATCGGCATTCAAAATATCTTGACCAACGATAGGCCAAACGACTTGAGCGCTAGGCTTGACGCCTAAAGGATTAGCTAGCCAAGCTTCGTAGTTTGAAAACTTAGCGCCATGAAAATACATACCGCTTAGCCAGATGAAGATCACGGCTAAGTGACCAAAGTGTGCGGCAAAAATTTTCCGAGATACGTCTTCTAAGTCACTGGTATGACTATCGAAATCATGCGAGAGGGCGTGAAGGTTCCAAATCCACGTGGTGGTTTTTGGACCTCTAGCAAGGGTGCGGTCAAAATGACCCGGCTGCGACCACTTCTCAAAGGAAGTAGGCACTGGATCTTTATCGACAACAACCCTTACTTTTTTCTCCTCTCGCTCCGGAGGACTGATTGTCATGAGGACTCTCCTCTCTCTAGACAAGGAACGAGTTCTGTCCCATTAGAAAATTAGATTTTAATGGGTAGGAAAGCAGGCTCTTTGAAGAACTACTTTCCCCAATTTATGGAATACCCGTTTTAAAGGGTTCGCTGAGAGGGAAGGGTTGTAAAACCACACCCTCTATCTTTGTAGATGATAGGACTAGGTTTACTGGGTATTTCGAGCCACTTAACAATAATTCAAATTTGGTCAAGTATTGATGCAACTTAGCTTGCACCTCCATATTTAGTGTTAAAAAGTCAAGAGGGATTAAATTTAGTTAACAAAACGCAACGATTAGCTCATTTAAAATCCGTGTCTTCTGGGTTGTCAGAGCCTGAAATTCACGGCATTGCGAGGGTGTAGTTGATGCTTTTGGGCTATAGTTCCCTATGGACAGGTCTTGATTTTTGATGTTGGTCGCGGAAGGAGTAGGAGTGCGTGTTGGGCATGAATCGCCGGTGGAACCCTCTAAGAACGATAGTTTCGTTACTGATGGCAACTGTTTTGGTAGGAAGTTTAGTCAGTTGTGGCGATCGCGCCCTGACGACCCCATCAGGTACCTCCAAACCCTCATCTTCTCTAAGCTCTGGGCAAATCTCAGAGGTATCTCCCCCCGAGGTCATTCAACAGCTGCGCCCAGCGTTGGAGAGTTATCAGCCTCAAGTCACCATCCTCAGTCCCCAAGCTGATGAAGTTCTTCAAGACACAACAGTGGCAGTGCGGCTCCAAGTTCGGGATCTACCCATCTTCAAAGACCCCCAACTCGGTCTTGGCCCCCATTTACATGTCATCCTGGACAACCAGCCTTACAAAGCCGTTTATGACTTAGAACAGCCTCTAGTCTTTGAAGATTTAGCTCCCGGAACTCACACCCTGCGAGTTTTTGCCTCCCGCCCCTGGCATGAGAGCTTCAAAAACGAAGGTGCTTACGCCCAAACAACCTTTCACCTTTTCACCAAGACAACGGACAACAACCCCGATCCAGGGCAGCCTCTGTTGACCTATAGCCGCCCCACGGGCAGTTATGGAGCCGAGCCAATTATGCTTGACTTCTACCTGACTAACGCCCCCCTGCACTTGGTCGCCCAGTCCAATCCCGACGACGAAATTGCCGACTGGCGAGTTCGCGTTACCGTAAACGGTCAAAGCTTTGTCATGGACAGATGGCAACCCCTTTATCTCAAAGGCTTTAACTCAGGGAAGAACTGGGTACAACTGGAATTTTTAGATGAACAGGGAAATCCAGTCACAAACGTCTTCAACAACACCGTGCGGCTGATTACCTACGAACCGAAAGGCAAAGATACCCTTGCCAAATTGGTACGCGGGGAACTCTCGGCGACTGCTGCTCGCGGGATTGTAAACCCCAACTACAGTGGTAAGACGCCAGTGCCGACAGCAACCCCTGAGTCATCTTTCACGCCGACGCCGACGCCGACACCGGAACCGTTAGCGCCTCCTGCCGTTGAAGAAACACCAGCGCCGCAGCTGAGTAAAGAAGAACCGACGTCCTCTGAAGTTGAGCCAGCCAAGCCAGCCGAGGCACCCCCAGCGACAAAACAGTTAGAAAAACCCCAAGGCGGATTCTTTAATCGTTTTCGGCGTTCAGAGGCTCCAGTTAGCCCACCACCTGCACTGCCAGTGCCTGAGGCAATTGAGGAGCCTTCTTCCTTAGCCATACCCCCAGAAAAGATTCCTCAACCAGGGACTTTACCAGAGATAACGCCAAGTCCAGCAGCAAGTCCTGAAGTAGAAACGGTTCCATCTACGCCCCCAGCGTCCCCAGCGCCAAAGCAGGTAGAGAAACCCAAAGGCGGATTCTTCAATCGCTTCCGGCGTCCAGATGCAGGTGTTGATACTCCTACGCGCAATTTACCGCCAGCCTTACCGGAAATAGTCCCATCGCCAGCGCCAGAAGAGCCGCTTCAGGTAGTACCTGCTCAACCAGATTTGCTACAACCACCGTCCTCGCCTCAGCCAACAGATTCTGTACAGCAGAAGACTGAAGAGACAACCCAATCAGCTCAATCATCCCCAACCTTCGCTCAAGCAAAACCAAAAGCCGATATCAAGGACGTATTGATTCCTAAACCTGCTGCGGCTCCACCGTTGCGGATTATCCAAGCTCCATCTGAGCCAGATATCCCCAGCCGTTTCTTCCAAAAATCAAAACCGGCAACACCGGAACTAGAAGTCCCAACAGCGGAAAATCCAGAGGATGCTCAGCTAGGGGAAGCTGCAACGCCTTAGAGATTGCTCAGGAATCCATAAATCGGTCTCAACAACAGATGTAGGGGCACGGGCTTTGTCCTTGCCCCTAGGAGCATAGATGGATATTGATTCTCTGAAAGCCCTAGGCTTACCGTGCTGCTTCGCGAATGCGTCTCTAAATATCTAAAATTCCCACCGATTCATCTTTAACCGAACAGTATCGGCTTTACAACATCCTTCTTGAGGAGCGCTCTGTTCCCATCGCGGTTAGTGAAAAAGGAGACATGATGACGCCCCGTGTTAGAGCGCCAGAATTTCCCCAAAACCAAACCTGGTTCAATACAGATCGTCCCCTTTCCTTACGTGAATTAAAAGGGAGAGTGGTAATTCTTGACTTTTGGACGTATTGCTGCATCAACTGTCTGCACGTCCTGCCAAAGTTGAAGTACCTGGAGCAGAAATACAAAGACAGCCTCACGGTGATTGGCGTCCACTCCGCCAAATTTGACAACGAAAAAGAAGTTGAAAACATTCGTCAGGCAGTTCTGCGCTACGACATTGAGCATCCAGTCGTCGTCGATAGCAATTTTGCTATTTGGAGTCAGTATGCTGTCCGTGCATGGCCCACTTTGACGATGATTGACCCCCAAGGTTACGTCATCGGCTATGTATCTGGGGAAGGAAATCGGGATGTCGTAGAGAAGCTGATTTTGCAGCTGATTCAACAACACAAAGAGAGAGGAACGATTAATTTTCAAGAACTCAGCCTTACTTTAGAAAAACAGCGGCAACCGTTGGTAACACCCCTGGCTTTTCCCGGTAAAGTGTTAGCGGATGAAACACGCGATCGCCTGTTCATCGCCGACTCCGGACATCACCGGATTGCGATCGCTACCCTTGCCGGTCAAGTGCTACAGATCGTTGGTACTGGCAAACAAGGCTTAACCGATGGTTCCTTTACAGATGCCCAATTTTTCGCTCCCCAAGGTATGGCACTCGACGCAGAAAATGACATTCTCTATGTTGCCGATACCGAAAATCATGCCCTGCGACAGATCGATCTAAAGAATCAAAAGGTTGACACAATTTCCGGTACTGGCGAACAAAGCCATCACCTTCGCTCCTACACGGGTACGGCACGAGAAACTCCGCTCAATTCTCCTTGGGATTTAGAAAAAGTAGGAAATCGCTTGTTTATTGCGATGGCAGGAGTCCACCAAATCTGGGAAATGCAGATGGAAAACGGCATCATTGTTACCTACGCAGGGATTGGAGCAGAATCATGCGTTGATGGGAATCTAGACGAATCTGCCTTTTCTCAACCCAGCGGGATTACCACCGACGGACAAGAGTTATACATTGCCGACAGCGAAATTAGCTCAATCCGTGGCGTCGGATTGGGTGAAAAGGCTCAGGTACGAACAATTTGTGGCAGTGGTGAGCTATTTGGGTTTGGGGATATTGATGGTAAAAGCTCTGAGGTTCGACTCCAACATTGTTTAGGCGTTGAATACGCCCAAAAATACCTCTGGATCGCTGATAGCTACAACCACAAAATTAAGCGAGTTGACCCGAAGACCGGCATTTGTAACACGGTTTTGGGAGATGGGACGGCAGGAAACCAAGATGGTCAAGGCACCAGCACCCAATTTTTTGAGCCTTCAGGAGTGAGTGCGATTGGCTCTCATTTATACATTGCCGATACTAATAACCATGCTATCCGTCGTGTCGATGTCGCCACGATGGAAGTGACAACCTTGAAGTTTCCTGGGTTGTGTGCGCCAGACGTCTGTATTCCTACCGCTGATTAAAATAAGAGACAAGACATGGGGATTTTAGATTTTGGATTGTAGAAGACTTATAGCGATCGCATTTTGTCAGCAGCCACTTCCAGCAATATATTTGTAGCGACCTTCAGGTGAAATAGTATTACACGGCACTCGTGTGCCTCTACTCAGTAATCTACAGCCCCAAGTACCTGCAAGACTCTCTCAATATTGTCTAAATCTCCCACAATCCGTCGCACAGGTTCAGGCCAAACCCTAACAAGGGTAGGTGTAGCAGAGATATGATTTGACTCCGCCTGTTCTGGATGTTTGAAGATGTCAATCACTTTCAAAGTGTAAGGATGACCCAGAGATTGCTCTAACAACTGATGCAGGCTTTGGAGAGTGTGTTCGGTAGAGCCATTATGACCGGAAACAAACAGGCGCAGAACATACCCAGGCGTCGAAACTGGGCGGAATGAAGGCTGGAAACCCGTGCGTTCTAAGCGCACAATCAAATCGTGATTTTCCCAAAGTTGGGGAAATTGGTGACGATAAGTTTCTAATACGATAGGATCGCCTAATTCTGAAGGCCAAGGAGCAACTTGCCAATTTTGCAAGTTGCTATTCTGGAAAATCCCATTCAGCAATGCCTGATGCCGTCGTACCGGCAAATAAACCTCAGCGGCAATTCGTAACTGCTGGGTGTAAGGATCGAGCCACCGATCGATCGTCGCGGTATAAACTGGCACTAAAAAATGGGGAGGTTCGGGTAATCCCAGCATTTCTTGAAGTCCAGCACACAGATGTAGGTGCCAGTGGCTCTGCTTATTGGGATCGATGCAATAAATTAAGTCTCCCCCTGGCGTAAACAGGGCAATACCTTTAAAGAGTTGGGGAAGAGAGAGTGGATCTTGAGTCAAGAAAAAGCGCCAAAATAATAAAAATGAAAGAAGAAACCCTTCTTCCATTTTTAATTTTTAATTTTACATTTTTAATTGTTACACCCGACCTCGGAGGAACTGAGCCATCTCATTCGGAGTGGGCGACATTTCCAGAGCAGTCTCTTCGGTGATTCGACCCTCATGGTAGAGGTCGAGGAGGGCTTTGTTCATTGTCATCATGCCGTCAAAGCTGGAGCCTAGCATGATTCCCGTAATTTCTTCGTACTTACCCTCCTTAATGTAGTCCTTGATTGCTTCGGTATTAATCAGGATGTCGTGGAAAGCCGCACGCTTGCCATCGGTCGTTTTGCACAATCCTTGGGAAATGATCGCCACCAGAGATTCAGCGATCGCTATTTTCATCGAATGCTGCTCTTCTGCTGAATACAGATTGAGAATCCGCTCAATCGTTTTCACAGCGCTATTGGTGTGCAGCGTCCCCATCACCAAGTGACCCGTTTGCGCCGCTTTGAGAGCAGTGTTAACCGTTTCTTTATCTCGCATTTCCCCGACCAGAATCAGATCGGGATCTTCCCGCAAAGCGGCTTTCAGCGCATTGTCGAACTTTAAGGTGTTCAACCCTACTTCCCGGTGCTTAATCAGCGACTTGCGACTCGTATGAACAAACTCAATCGGGTCTTCAATCGTGATGATGTGCTTTGCCATCTCCTTATTGATGTAGTCAATCATGGCAGCCATCGTGGTGGATTTACCCGAACCCGTTGGGCCTGTGACCAAAATCAATCCCTTATGGTAATGGGAAATATCCTTAAACACCTCTGGCAACCGCAGTTGCTCCAAAGTCAGAATATTGTTTGGAATCAATCGCATCACCATCGCTGGACCGCGCATCGAACCAAACACATTAATCCGGGCGCGAGAGAATTCATACTGGGTAACGCCGTCAAAGTCTAAGCGCTCTTCAAATTCCCGAATCTGAGCGTCAGTCATCACCTCTCGCAACCAGCTCATGAATGTCGCTTCATCCGTCTGCGGATAATCGGTCATCTCCATGTCGCCCCGTTTGCGGTAGCGAGGAATTTCACCGACACCTGCATGAATGTCGGAAATTCCGTTTTCATGAGCTTTAACGACGATTTCCTTTAAGGTGGGCTGTCCGGGACTAGGACCTGGACCCCTTGCAGCCGTTCGAGCCACCACCGTTGCTGCTGTTGCTGATGCTGCCGAAGCAGCTGTAGCAGGGGATCGAACTCCTGTCCCCGCTGCTGGAGGAGCCGCTTTCGGTGGAGCAGATACAGAAGCTGCCCCTGCACTTGCCGCTGCATGGGGAGAGGGCGGCGCAGTCATCTGCATCGTTTGCATGGGCTGCTGCTGAGTGGAAACGGTGGCAGCTGTATCCCTAGCCGGAGGTCGCATTCCTGGCGGGGGTGGTGGGGGAACGCGGGGTGGAGGCGGTGGTGACATGGGCGGACGCTGCGGTTCTGTCATCTTTCAACTACCACTGATTGAAAATTTGTAGGAATCGTTACAAAAAAAGCTAAGGATAGCCCGCGAATACGTTCTTTTAAGACGCAAAGCGATTCGGTGGAACACGCCACAGCTTTTATTTGAGGAGCCTTAAAAACTCCTATTCCTAGTTTTCCCAAAACTTTTGGTTCGCTAACATTCAACGCCAAAAATTCTCTTACCAGCTCAAAACAGCAGCAGTGGCAACTTAGCCGTCTGGCGGCGGTTTACCCGTTAGCCCTAGATGAGCTGGTTTATGAGAATACCCGTTGAAAGTTATAAGATATGTTAAGCGTACTGAAAGCGGGTTTGGTTGTTTCGCTCTGCCACTGCTTGGGCTACAAAATTGCTCGATTGGTGGAAAAGACTGAAACCTAGAACCTCTTCAAATTTCTATCTTTTGGATGATGGTCGTTTTATAAGGCAGTCTAATATAGAGCATTTGGAAAAGTTTCGCATCCATAAATCTTCTGGATTGACTGTAAATTTTGGTTAAGAACGGCTCATCTAAAGAAAAGGATTAACTATACTGATTTTCACTTAGTCGATACTAGGGGATCGATTAAAAGTCATTTTCCGCATATAAATTTGTTCTTTGACTATCAGGAGAAAAAATCGTGCAATTAAGTCACAATCAAGGTTTGGCAAAAGTGTATTCATTGTCTATGGTCAAGAGCTTTTTGATCTGGACTTTTACTTTAGGGGTTTGCTTGCTGGTGGTGGGTTTCCCCTTAGTTGTTTTGATGGTTACGGTTGGCGCTTTGTTAGCGATCGCTTTACAATCTGTACTGCCAGTTAGCGCAGTTTTGTTGGTCGCTGGAGCTTTAATTGGCGGGAATATTTTGGCAGTTGTCGCTGGTGCGGCATTGCTAACGCTGAAGGGTGTTAATCCTCAAGAAGTTCGTTGGTTGCACTGGCTGCATGGTGAAGCCAATCCGCTACATACCTCTGTCTATGCAGCTTGCCCACTAACCTGCGATCTAGATTCTTGAATGACCTGTGAACGCTTTTAATAAGTTAGTCTATTGTCTGCAAGAGTTCTGCGACCCGGCACCTGCCGGGTCTTTTCGTAGGAAAATGGCAAGCGTAGGATGGGAAGAGAAGTGCGATCGCGCTTCTCTCCCGATTATTCCCAATTAAGCTAAATTTCCATGCCGCCATCTCCTATCAAAGTTTGCATCACACTGGGAACCCGTCCGGAAGCCATTAAGCTAGCACCTGTTATCCAACAGTTTCAGGAATCGCTAACTTTTCAAACTCACATAATATTGACGGGTCAACATCGAGAGATGGTCGAGCAAGTCATGCAGCTATTTGGGCTGAATGCCGACCAAAATTTAGAAATTATGCAACATCAACAAACTCTGACAGATATTACTTGTCGTAGTTTGCGGGGGCTGGAAACTGTATTTAAACAATTACAGCCTCATTTAGTATTAGTTCAGGGGGATACAACCACAGCCTTTGCAGCAGCGATGGCAGCGTTTTATCAAAAAATTCCGGTCGGTCATGTGGAAGCGGGATTACGCACCGACGAGCTTTTTAATCCTTACCCAGAAGAAGCCAATCGGCGATTAATTTCTCAGCTAACTCAGTTACATTTTGCCCCTACAACCCTAGCGGTAGAAAATCTGCAACGTTCTGGAGTCACTGGCGAAGTTCACCACACTGGCAATACCGTCATCGATGCTTTATTAACCGTGGCGAAAAGTCAGCCGGATTGCCCGATTCCCGGTTTGGACTGGAGTGGATATCGAACGCTGTTGGCAACAGTCCACCGGCGCGAAAACTGGGGAGAACCCCTGCGGGGAATTGCGGAGGGATTTCTGCAAACATTAGATAAATTCCCGGATACTGCATTACTGTTGCCGCTCCATCGCAACCCGACCGTGCGAGAACCGCTACAAGAAGTTCTCGGTAATCATCCCAGAATTTTCTTAACAGAACCGTTAGATTATGCCGAACTGGTAGGGGCGATTCAACGCTGTTATTTGGTATTGACCGATTCTGGAGGATTGCAGGAGGAAGCACCGAGTTTGGGGAAGCCGGTACTGGTATTGAGAGAAACCACCGAACGACCAGAAGCGGTAGCAGCGGGAACTGCAAAATTAGTAGGAACAGAACCTAATCAAATCGTTGCAGCGGCAACAGAACTCCTAAGCGATCGCAGTGCTTATCAAGCAATGGCAACGGCAATTAATCCCTTTGGCGATGGTCGTTCTGCTGAGAGAATATTGCAAGTTGTTGAGAAACATTTCCAAAGCTGTTAACAAGTCGCGAATTCTTAAGGAAACAGAGCATCGCCCGTGGTGGGGTCAAAGACAAATAACTGGTTGAGGTCGAGCTGTACAGAAATGCGATCGCCGGAATGACCCCGCCAATCTGAAGCTGCCTGGATATTGATCGGTACCCCAGACGCCGGTAAATTCGCCCGAATCAGTGTCTCCCGTCCCAGCGGTTCTACAACCTTCACCTCAACCATCAGCAGTGAGTGCTGTAGAGGCAAGACCCCGTCCCGACCAAAGGCTTCGGGTTCTTGTTCGTTTTTAATCTTTAATTTTTCATTTTTAGTTGTTATATGCTCTGGGCGAATCCCTAACTCTATACCCTGTCCCTGTCTGAGTTGCAACTTGTCCTGAAGCGCTGGAGGACAAGATAAAGCCTGATCCCCCACCTGAAAAACTTCACCCGTATAAGTCGCGTGGAGAATATTCATCGGTGGATTGCCTAAGAAGGTAGCAACTATCAAATTTGCCGGTCGCGCATAAATTGTTTGCGGGTCGCCAATTTGTTGAATCCGACCGCGATTGAGTACCACAATTCGATCTGCTAGGGTCATCGCCTCTACCTGATCGTGGGTGACGTAGATCGTGGTAATTCCCACTTGTTGGTGTAATTGCTTAAGTTCTGCTCTGGTATCGTCTCGCAGCTGGGCATCCAGGTTAGAGAGGGGTTCATCTAGTAAGAATACTTGGGGTTGACGAGCGATCGCTCTCCCTAATGCCACCCGTTGCTGTTGTCCCCCCGATAGCTGCTTGGGTTTGCGGTCGAGGAGATGGGCGATATCGAGCGATCGCGCGACCGTCTCTACTCGTTCCTGCATCGTTTTCGCGTCAGTTCCACGCATCCGTAGACCAAAAGCCAAATTTTTAGCAACGGTCATGTGCGGGTAGAGGGCGTAGTTTTGGAACACCATCGCCACATCTCTTGCCCTAGCGGGAATCCCATTCATCAAGGTATTCCCAATATAGAGATTGCCGCTACTTTGCATATCCAAACCCGCAATTGTCCGCAAAATCGTGGATTTGCCACAACCGGAAGGTCCCACCATCACCCAGAACTGCCCATCCGGCACCTCGAAGGAAATATCCTCAATCGCAGTAGCATTATTAAATTTTCGGGTAATTCCTTCTAAGCGAACGTTTGCCATTGTTGTTAGAGATGAGTCAATTAGTCATTAGTTTATAGTTCAAAGCCCTAGTTTCTACTGCCCACGTTCCTCTAGCAATCTTCGTTCGCGTGGGATACACCAAAACTCTTACTCATTAAGCATTTCAGCTTGTTATTTAGCAATTCTCATTTATTTATAAACTTCTTTCATTTTTCTTCCTTGGCGCTCTCTTCGCCAACGCGGTTCATCATAGAATGACCCAAAACCACTAATTATCACAAAGTAGGCGATCGCTTTCTCGGACTTTGGGATTGTTTTCTAAATAGTCCTGCACCCAACTACAACTGCGTGCCAGGAGATTATCGAGATCCAGATTCCACAACATCACGGTTTTGTCCTTACTGGCAGAAGCAAGAATCTTGCCATCTGGACTGAAACTCACACTGGTAACGCGATCGCTATGACCTGGGAGCGTTTTAATTAACGTGTCATCCAGTCGCCACAATTGCACCGTGTTTTCCCAGGTCGTCGTGGCTAGAATTTGACCATCCGGGCTAAAACTAACATGAGCAACGCTATCCGTATGCCCTTTCAAAGTTCGATATAAAGAACCATCGCGCCGCCAAAGTTTAACCGTATTGTCATAACTCGCGGATGCGATTAGCTGACTATCCGGGCTAAAAGCGACATCCAAAACCCAACCACTATGTCCCGGTAAGGTTTGCAGATATTTTCCCTCGGCAGTCCAGAGTTTGACCGTATGATCGTCGCTAGCAGTCGCCAGTAATTCCCCGTCGGGGCTAAAAGCCACTGCATTAACGCGATCGCGATGCCCAGTTAAAGTTTTAATCAAATTGCCCGAAGTATCCCAAAGTTTTACCGTCTTATCACGAGAAGCAGAAGCAATCATTTTGGCATTGGGACTAAACGCCACATCCAAAACCCAATCGCTGTGCTTATTTGGCTCATTCAGGGGGTTGAGAAGCGTACCCGAGCGATTCCAGAGTTTCAACGTCTTGTCACGAGAAGCAGAAGCAATTAACTGAGAGTCGGGGCTAAAACTCACGCTATTTACCCGATCTTTATGTCCATTCAACGTAGCGATCAAAGAACCGCTTCTGTCCCACAACTTCACTGAATTATCTTGACTGGCAGAGGCAGCCATCTGACCATCGGGGCTGAAACTCACATCATATATCTGATCCGTATGCCCTCTTAAAACAGTGCGCGACATATCATTAAGTCGCCAGAATTTGACAGTTTTATCGTAACTACTAGAAGCAATCGTCTGACCATCGGAGCTAAAACTAACACTTGTCACCCCATCACTATGTCCCCGCAGGATTTTCAGCAGCTTCCCGTTGCGATGCCAGAGTCTCATTGTATTGTCATTACTGGCAGAGGCAATCATCTGGCTATTCGGACTAAAACTCGCTCCAAACACCCAGTCACTGTGTCCCTGAAGAACCCGGATCGTTTGTCCAGTTTGGTAGTTCCAAAGCCTGACTGTTTTGTCATCGCTTGCTGAAGCTAACAACTGCTTATCGGGACTGAAATTGAGGTTGGTTACTTTGCCAGTATGTCCCTTGAGGATTTTGTAGGGTTGCTCGACCGTCATGGAAGCCATGTTCCAGATTGTCACTGTTTTGTCGTCACTCGCCGATGCTAAAAATCGACCATCCGGGCTAAAAGTGGCGCTGGTAACTTTTCCGTTGTGTTTCAATGTTTTCAGCAACTTGCCGGTGCGATAGTTCCAAAGCTTTACCGTTTTGTCATCGCTTGCCGAAACTAATATTTGACCGTTTGGGCTAAAGCTGACGTGATTAACCAAACTACCGTGTGCTTTGTCAATCGTTCTTAGTAAAGTACCGTCTGTTTGCCAAAGTTTTATTGTCTTGTCAGAACCAGTCGAAGCTAAGAGGCGACCGTTAGGGCTAAAACTGACGCTGGTGACGCTCTCACGATGACCTGACAAGGTTTTCAGGATCTTGCCATCGCGCCGCCAAAGTTTTACCGTTTTATCGACGCTGGCAGAGGCAATTGTCTGACCATCGGGGCTAAAGCTGACGCTCCAAACGACATCACGATGTCCTTCCAAGCGATTGCGTTCTTGTACTCCGTAGATTGCCTGCTGCATCGCCGTAACGACGCGCATTTGGGTATCGGGTTCTACCCCAACTGCACTTTCGAGGCTTTTCCCTGCCCTCAAGGCTTCAATTAAGGCATCAAATTCTTTGTAGGAGACAAAGAGCGTTTCGGAAGAAGCACTCAGGGCGGTGAGTTGAGCATTTGTTTGCGCGATCGCTGCCAGCTTTCTTTGAGCTTCGGCTCGCAGCGCAAATCCTCCGGCAGAAACTGCCAGGATTGTCATCATAATGCCGACGCCGATCGTTCGCAATTGTTGTTTCCGTGCCTGATACAGCTTTTCCTCACTTTGTGCTAATTGGGCTTTCAAGTTCAGATCGGATTTTTGACGAATCCGATCGACTAGATAATCATGAACCAATTGGTAACGGGCTTCTGACCCTTCCCAAATTACGAAAACCAAACCAGATCCTACAAGAATTTCTAAAATTAAGTCTAGTAGAGGCATTTCCCCGCCCACTGCTCTTTCCGCCTCAAGCTGCAATACGGTTGCCAGCTCTTGCTTCGTCTTCAGAGGTCGCGTTCCTTTCTCGTTCGTCAATAAAAATAAAACGTTCCAAGCCAAAGCTTCATTTTCGATACCACAATCAGCAATGACTTTTTTCAGAAATCGCTCAACCAGTTCGGCTTTCGGATTCGCTCCCAATTGCTGATACTGTTGCATCGTGGTGATTTTGTCTTCTTCTTCCTGCAATTGGGCACCCACTAATTGCAATTCAATGGGGCGCACCTCTCCCAGTTCTTCAGCCAAATCTTCCACTAACCGATTAATTAACTGTGGCTCTAAATAAAAAAATGGAGAGCGTTCGGTTAAGCTTTTAACAATCTGCCGCGCATCCGGCTTAGAAAAATTCCCCAAATGGTAACGAATATCTTGGTTTAAAATGTCGTTATTTATGACATCTAAATACTGGAGTCGTTCGCACTCTAGTAAATAATGCAGATAGTCTTCTCGCAGAGACAAAATAACTTTTACAAAGGGAATGTTGAGGCAGTCGCGCAAAAATTCATAAAACTGCCGCCGCATCGCTGGATTAGTACAGACGAAAAAGAATTCTTCAAACTGGTCAAAAATCAGAACGGTTAACAGATTGCGATCGCTATTGTGTCGCAACTGTTCTAGGAGGTTGGCAGCAAGTAGTGTCGGCGGAACCACAGACATTGGCATTTCTTCAGCGCGATCGCTTTCTTCTAAGATTTCCTGTAAAGATAAAGTTTCTCCGCCCGTTCTCACTTCGCTGCTATCTTCTGACTCCTGTCCGGACGCGATCGGGACGGGAAGGTGTTGGGCGTCTTCCTCCTCTAAAGGGAGTTCTGATTCCTGGTTTCTGACTCTGAGTTCCTTCGATAATTGTCTAGCCAGCGTCCCTACCCAATCTTTATAAACTTCGATAACGACAGGTAAAACATCGCGTGCGCCGATGCTTTTGAGCTGGAGTGCTGGAACTAACCCAGCAGTGATAATTGAGCTTTTACCAACTCCAGAAGGACCGTGAATCACAATCAATTTGTAGTCATTGCGGCCGATCCGGTCAATGAGGCGAGTGACATCCTGCTGCCGACCAGAAGCAGCAATTTCCTGGGGAATCGACCCTCCCAAGCGCATATCTCCTCCAGATGTGACGCCTGGGTTCAGAGCCTGCCGGTAAGGCTGTAGGCGTCCGGCACCTGTAAAAGAACGGAACCCGTATTGATGCTCCAGGGAACGCTGCTCTTGCTTCAGTTGAAAGGCTTGCAGATAATCACCCTGCTGAAAGTAGAGCGATCGCAGTGCCTTGAGAATCCGCAAACATAAATGGGGATCGTACTGATGGTTACACTTGTTGAGCGCCTGTTCCAAGTTTTGAATCGCGGCAGCAGCTTGCCGCTGTCCCAAATGTTTCTGAGACTGTGCCAGCAGCAACAAATATAAACTTTCATACTGAGATTGCGGGATTGAGGCAGAAGTTGTCTGGAACGTTTCTTCCGCCAGCGTTGAAAGTGCCAGAGTCGCTTGCTGATACGCTTCTATCCAATTGGACTGGTTAAGCGCCACCTCCGCCAGAAAGCCAAAATCTTGAGCCTGCTGGAGGTTTGCATCATAAGTTTGATGCAGGATCAAAGCTTTTTCTGCCAGCTCCTGCAAATCCGCCCACGCTTCCAAACGCCGCAGCACTTCACAAAGGAATGAAATAAACTTAGCAACCAGTTCTGGACGTTGAGCTTCCTCAAAAACTTCAATGCACTGCTGAAAATAATCTCTCGCTTGCTTCCAGTGCTGGCGGCTCATTTCCGGTCGCAAGTTAGCCAAACGGGTATAGCATTGCCCCAAATGAAACAGCAGCAAACCCACTTTTAGGACTGAGTGCTGAGGACTAACGACACACAAAGAATCGGAAATCGTGGTGCTTGCCTCTTGACCCTCATTTCTGATGTTTTCCCCAGTCCGTACTTCGTGGCGCTTTGCTAACAGTTCTGAGTCTTCAGTCCTGAAATAAGCCAGACTTCGTTGATAATGGGCGATGCTTGACTGGATTTGATCGGTGGCGTAGTCATTGCGCCCCCGCACAAATTCGAGACTTGCCTGTAGTTGAGGCTCCAATTGTTGCCCGCGACGCCGCAAATCTGTCAAGGCCGACTCCAGTTCTAGGCGATGCTGGGAACCAACAACTAAATCGAGAGCGGAATGGTGCAACAACTCAAAATTGCTAGAATCTAGCTCTCTGGCAAATAGAGAGTCCGCTTTCTGCCGCAATAATTCGATTAACTCATCCCCTGACATCACAAATCGGATCGAAGAAGCTGCCCAGCTTTTGAAATCTGGCGCAAACCGAATCAGCTTTTGTAGCACCGCGTCGGAGAGCCACAACACGAGGGGGAAAGGAAACTGAGCGCGAAATTCATCGCGTACTTGATTGGTTGAGGTTAGCAGCTGATCGAGAGCGATTACCGACTCCAGCCCTAAGATCATCGCGGCGGACAATATTTCTGTTTGTCGAGACGTATTCCCTGGCTCTTCCAGCGCTTCCAAGATGGAGTTGTAAAGCGTCTTGACCGAATCTGCTAATATCACCTCGCGCACGGGAAACGGATTTTGTTCCCGTACCTGCTGCACCATCCGCTGTTGCAACAAGCTATAGTTGCAGCGCACCAAAATTAGCGAGAATTGCCCCTGAGAAAGGGCGATCGCTCTCAAGAGCGTCTTTAATGAGCGTTGGTTGTATGCATCTGCCTCTTCTGGTCGGCTCAGATCGGTCATTGCTTCTACGTTTGGCCTGCGCGTTCGATAGACAATATTCCTCTGCCAATGCTTTAGCAGTAGCGGTATTTTAAAAACGAATAGGCACAAATACTATTTTTAATCAGATGAACCGGCTTCGGAGCTGCTTAGGTTTTGCATTTGCAATTGACTGATAATTCGCCAGAATTATCGTCAGGCAGCTTTGTTATACGTGAGTTTTACAATTCCCAGAAATCGTTGATTAAAATAAGTTCCTCCACTCATTTCTGCCAAGATGTCTCTTTTCCTAGTGGCTTAAGCCAAGAGTCTTATAAAGAATCCAGATAGGGAACCATCTGGAACTGCGTACCCAGCAGGAATTTTCGGTATTGCTCCCAGCATTGGCATCCAGGAATGGTTTGCGAACCAACCAGGTTCGCAACTCCCCCTTTAGCAGAGGTTCTTGACGGCTGTTTCGGCAACTCACATCTTATTATGTAGTTATCAGAGAATAAACGATTTTTCTGATAAAAGAAAATAGTATCTGTCCTGAGCAAGGACTAAACTCTAACCGCTCCTGATATAATCCAGTGCCTCTAATCCGAGGTAGGCATCAGCTCATCCGGAAACTTTTGCGAATGTTTAGGACAAAGTTGTACTCAAGGGGATTCCTTGCCTACTCCGGGAAGGGAACCTCTAATCTCACGCTTCTATAGCTATGCCAGTCTTTGGCTACACAGGGCAAGTAGGAAGCCAGGGAATAACAGCGATTGGGTAGATTTCCTGGAAAGTCGTTTGGAGTACCTTACTAAAAAAAGCTCCGAGCCAGACTCAGTAGACTGGAGACTCGGAGAAAATAAGCGCGAATAGAAGAGAAGAACAGATGATAAAAAGCGCAATCGCCGAGCGAGGAAAATTGATGCTTCTGTCTACTTCCCGCATCAGCAAGCTGAAAATTCCCTTACCTCGATTAAAGCTTAGCTTCCAGAGACTTGAGAAACTCTGTGTTAACACCCGACTCGCGGGTAAGGGCGATTTTGCCGGTACGAGCAATTTCACGCAAACCAAATTTATTCAGCACTTGAACAATCGCCACCAATTTGCCTGGATCTCCCACCACTTCTAAAGTGAGCGCATCCTCCGCAATGTCTACTACCCTAGCGCGGAAAACCTGAGCCAGTTCAATCACTTCCGAGCGATTGGAGCTGGTAGCATTCACCTTCAGCAACATCAGCTCTCGTTCTACACACGGAGTATCCGTTATATCCTGGACTTTTAGTACATTCACCAGCTTGTAGAGCTGCTTGGTGAGTTGCTCGATTACCCGGTCATCTCCCGGCACGACCATTGTAATCCGGGAGATTCCGAGCTGTTCAGCTGGTCCAACAGCAAGGCTTTCAATATTAAATCCCCGACGGGCAAACAAACCGGCAATCCGAGTCAGGACTCCAGCTTCATCTTCAACCAAAACTGAAAGGGTATGTTTCATTTTATACAAAACAGGCGGAGGCGCGATGTTGCTTTCAACACGCTAAGCAATATTTTGCTTCCCTACAAGAAGCTACGTGGGTTGTAAGCAGTACGTTAGCAAAGACTTACTACCTACACGGTATGCGAAGGCAATGTTAACAGAAATTACGTTAACGAAGCTACATCTTAATGTTACTGTATAGCACCCCTTGGCTACAAAAAAACGGCTATCTCTGTATATTTAGGGATTTTTAGCCCCCGGAAAACCTTAAATCTTTTCATTGATAGATGTCTTGATTTAGTAATTTCATAATAATGGTGTAGTTCAGCTTAATTCGGAGCAAAAATACCTATGGGTTGGTTAAAAAGACTTTTTGGCATGGAAAAGCCGCAAAATGCACAAACTAATGCGGTACCAGCACCGACAGCTCAAGCTCCTGCCTCAACCGGCACTGCAAGTAGCAGCGAGACGATTCCGCCAGAGCGAGTGGGATTAACTGGAGAATATGACCAAAGCGGACTTGCCAAGCGGGTTGCTCTAGCTTTCGATCAAGATCCGGATCTGGATGATATTAATACGCTCTATGTAGCCCAAACCGGCGGCACAGTTGTGCTAAAAGGACAAGTTCCCAGCCAGCAAATTCTCAATCAAATGGTCTCGGTCGCCCGGAGTGTGGAGGGTGCCACGGGTGTCCAAACCGATCAAGTCACCATTGGCTAGAAGTTAGAGGCCTAGAAATTCGAGGCTAGAAGAAAAAATCGATAGGGTGGGAAGTGCCCACCCTACTTGGCGAAAAGCTAATCACTCACTGCTAACTGTTTTTGGGGTGTAGCAGAGCTATCTACCTGGTCTTCAGGCATCGTTTCAAGCCAGTTGAGGATAATCTGGTTAACTTCATCTGGACATTCGTCATGGGGACAGTGACCTGCATCCAGCTCAACCAACTGAAGCTTAGGGTTGATATCCCTAAATCGAGCCAGTACGCTAAAAGGAATCATTTTATCTTGCCGACCCCAAATCAAGAGCATGGGCGTGTTCAAGGTTGGCAGTAAGGTTTTGACACTGGGGCTAAATTTAGCACTGGTCATCGCTTTGAGGATGGCACCGAATGCTGCCGCCGAACCCCGATCTTGAGCAGGGCCTGCCAGAATATCTACCAGTTCGTCAGTAACAGCATTTGGGTTAGCGTAAGCGATCGCAGCCCACTTGCGGACGAAGGACGGACGCCTGACTAGATAAAAAACATTCTGGAGAATCACGGGTGAAGCCACAACACCTTTGACCCCTGCCACAACGGGTCGCAACCAGGCAGGAATTGCCTCTTCCTCCACGGAGGGATCGGGCAAACTCATCATCACAAAACCTTTCACCATCTCTGGATGCGCGGCTGCCACTGCCAGACACACCAGCGATCCTATCGAATTTCCAACTAATACCACTGGCTGCTGAATAAAAGTCCGCCAGAAATCATAAACTTGCTCTACCCAAAGATCGACTTTGTAGTCTGCCTGCGCCTTCCGGGATGCCCCAAATCCCAGCATATCTAGCGCATAAACCGTATGAGACTGACCAAGTACCGCTAGATTGTGTCGCCAGTGTCCAATGGAAGTCCCAAATCCATGCAGCAGCAACAAGGGGGTCGTCTTTTGTGTCGGTTGAGACGTCCGGATGTACGTATAGCGAGTCTGCCAACCCCGCCAAACCCAGTCTCTTTGACTGCCAATTCGATGCTGCCAATGCTGGGTCACGATCGCTTTTGCCTCAAATTAATAAGTTTTATAAACTTTATCTTTGTCTGTTGACTTCTATTTTAGTGGTTTGCTGCTAGAGCGTGTCTCATCACGGTTTCTGAGAAGTTAAGTTAACAAACCTAGACAAAACCGATACTGTATGGCTGCACAGAAAAAGTCCCTACCCCGAACACCAGACTTGCATCGTCTGCGTAAATTGCCAATCAGCAGTCGTTGAGGGGGAGATGGGAGCGATCGCTTTTTGGAAGTTACGTGAACAACTATAGACAGAAACTCTCCCATACTCAGTAGAATGGCAGATACAAGGAAAGAAAAACTTGGTTTCTTTGGGAATGAAATTGAGAACGCCAGGAAGCAGCCTGTAGCTCTAGTGCGATCGCTCAAACATTCAACAACCCACTGCTATCAAAATTAACCTCATCAACTAACCGAGCAAACATAACCCTAATGCCTGTGATTGAGAAAAGACGCACTCGCGATCTACCCCAAATTAACGAACGTATTCGTTTTCCCCAAATTCGCGTCATTGACACCGATGGCACGCAGCTGGGAATTATGACGCCAAACGAGGCTATCCGCATCGCTGAAGAAAAAGAGCTGGATCTTGTCCTGCTCAGCGATAAGGCAGAACCCCCCGTTTGCCGGATTATGAACTATGGCAAATATAAATTTGAACAAGAGAAAAAAGCGCGGGAAGCTCGGAAAAATCAGCATACGGCTGATGTCAAGGAAGTGAAGATGCGCTACAAGATTGAAGAGCATGACTATCAGGTGCGAGTTAATCAAGCCGAGCGCTTTCTGAAAGCGGGAGATAAGGTTAAAGCCACGATTACGTTCCGAGGTCGCGAAATTCAACACAGCGATTTAGCCGAGGACTTGCTCAAGCGGATGGCGACGGATTTACAGGAACTAGCGGAAGTGCAGCAAGCTCCCAAAAAAGAAGGTCGCAACATGATGATGCTGCTGTCTCCGAAAAAATAGCTCAGTAGTCGGCGGTCAGTAGTCAGTGGTCAGTGGTGTGGGGAAGACCAGGCGTCGCCCGAACAGTGGTCAGTGGCAAAAAAGAAACACTGACCACTGACTACTGACAACGGACAAAATACCAATGAAACTGAACAATCGCGCTTGGTCTTGGTCCGATTGGGGTCGGGGATTACTCCAGTGGGTCAATCTTCGTCCAGAAGAAGGAGAGCGAACACTATTCATGTTCGCTTTCTATACCACAACTTCCATCGGCATCATCTGGGCAGAAGCTAGTACTGTAGCCCTTTTTCTGAAAGAGTATGGCGCAGAGCAATTGCCCCTGTTCTATATCCTCTCAGCGGGTATCGGTTCGAGCCTGGGCTTTGTCTACTCTTGGATGCAAAAGATTTTGCCTTTGCGCTGGGTAGTTGTCCTAGTAGCCTCCCTTGCAGTCATCCCCCTTGTCCTATTCCGCCTGGGATTAGATATTGTCTATTTGGCTGGCGTCACAGTCTTTCTGATGCGGCTGTGGGTGGAAGCGATTAACGTCCTCAATGACCTCAACACTTCCATTACTGCTAATCAACTCTTCAATATCCGGGAAATTAAGCGCACCTACCCCCTCATTAGTAGTGGCATCCTCGTTGCAGATGTTGTCAGTGGTTTTTCCCTCCCCCTAATCCTCGCCACCGTTGGACTGAATAACGTTTCCCTAGTTGCTGTCGTGATGATGGGGTTGGGAGCTTGTAGCCTTTTTTATCTCACCCAGCAGTACAAGCAAGCCTTTCCGGATTCTCCCGTCAGAGCCAACTTAAATCAAGAAAGCGACTTCACATCCAGGCGTCTGAGAGGCCCCTTACAGCGCTACGTCATCCCCTTATTTGGCTTCTTCATCGTCGGGCAGATTCTGTTTTTGTTAATTGATTTTCAGTATCTGAGTCAATTAGAGCTGAACTTTGACAGCAAGGAAATTGCCAGTTTCCTCGGTTTGTTTAGCGGCATCGTGGGTTTATGCGAACTAGCAACCCAGTGGTTTATCTCCAGTCGAGCCATCGAACGGCTGGGAGTATTTGTTGCCGCTATGTTGTTGCCTGTGGCAATTATTATTCTTAGCTTGGTTGCTCTCACCGGGGTTACAGGCTTTTTTCTAGGTCTGATCTTCCTCAAATTTATAGACGAACTGCTGCGCTATACCCTCATGGCTGCCCTTGGGCCGGTTCTATTCCAACCGCTCCCCGATAACATTCGCAGCTCAATCATGGCTCAGGTGCGGGGCATCGCCGAATCCCTCTCAACAGGATTTACTGGAGCGGGGATTTTAGGCATCATCAGCTTGTTAGCCTTTACCTTTCACAACCTGTCGGAGAACTCGCTGCGATCGCTCCAAAGTTGGGTGTTTGTCGCCGTTATTATTATTTTTGCCCTCCTCTGGCTGTTAATTGTTTTCCTGCTCCGATCGAGCTATGTCGGCTTGCTGGTTCAGAGCGCTCAAGGAGAACGGCTAAGCGTTTCAGATGTCGATCTGCGAGTCCTCAAGCGTGCTGTCGTCGAAACACTGGAGAAACCAGGTACGGAAGCAGATAAACGCTCTTGCATCGAACTCCTGTGCCAAATCGACTTGGAGGATGTGGGCGAAATCCTTGCTCCGCTGCTCACTCACCTCACTCCAGCCTTGCAGCGCCAGAGCCTAGAAGCAATGTTGCTGACGCCGAATCCCACTTATTTAGACCAAGTTCAGGGGCTGATTGCTCAAAAACTCAATCCAGAAGTTCTCGCTGTCGCTCTACGCTATATCTGGCTAACTCAGGAAACCCCTGATATTAGCCAGTTACAGCCCTACCTCCGCCCAAACGTAGACCCGGTGGTACGGGGAACCGCCGCCGCCTTAATATTGCGCCGGGGCACCCCGACGGAGAAAGCCGAAGCGACCAATACCTTGCGCCGGATGCTGACTCATCAACGGGAACGGGAACGAGTCATGGGTTGTCGAGCGCTGGGAGAGGCAGATTATTTGCAGGCACTGCGACTTTATATTCCTAGTTTGTTACAAGATGAGTCTTTGCGCGTGCGCTGCGCCTTGCTAGAGGTAATTTCCTCAACCCGTTTACACGAATACTATCCGGCTCTGGTGCGAGGGCTTTACTACAAATCTACCCGCGAAGCCGCTCTCGGTGCGATTGTGCGTTTAGGAGATGAAGCGATTCCGATGCTGGTTGAGTTAGCACAAGATATCCACAAACCAGATTTGGTAAGGCTACAGGCTTGGAGTGCGATGGGTCAAATTGGCACGCCGGAAGCCCTCAATCAGTTAGTGGCTCATCTAAAAACCGGCTGGGGGACTACGCGACGCAATATCCTGCGGATTCTGCTCAAAATGCCCCACGAAACCGGAATCGAGGGGGTTCTCGACCGCTTAGGTCGCAGCGGTGTTGAAATGTTAATTGAGCAGGAAATGCTGTTTGTCGGACACTTGTATGCTGCTTTAGTAGATTTGTCAGCGGATGAACCAATTGAATCTTTTTTCGCCTCAACACGAGAAGCAAACCAGTCAGCGCTCTCATTGCTACAACGGGCACTTCTGGAAGAGCAGTCGGATGTGATTGAGCGGTGTTTTTTGCTGATGAAGTTTCTTTATCCGGCTAGCTCGATTCAAGCAGCAGCGTTTAATCTCCAATCTGATTCGCCATCGAATATCGCGCTGGGGTTGGAAATTTTGGATAATACTCTAGATATCGCTAAGAAGCGATCGCTCGTGGGAATTCTCGACCGGCGACCGGAGAAAGAAAAACTGCAAAACTTGGCAGAGATGTTTCCTTATCAACCGATGATTCAGAGCGATCGCCTGCGTCGGTTGCTGGATTTACGTCATTTTCTGTCAGACTGGCCTTTAGCATGTTGTTTTCATGCAGCACGTCAGGCGAAATGGAGTTTGACGCCGGAACAGACGCTGGTGTGTCTGCGCCATCCCACCGGCTTTGTGCGGGAAGCGGTTTTGGCTTATTTGAGAGCCGCTGCACCCCGTGCTTTGCAGGAAATGTTGCCCGTCCTGAAAAATGACCGCGATCGCCTTGTCGCCGCCCAAGTTCAGCAGATGATGGCAGAACTGGGACAATAGAGGGACTAGAGACTCTGGACTCTGGATGATTACCCTAATGACGATGGGCTGTTCTCAAGTCTAAAGTCTAAAGTCCAAGGTCTAAAAGTCTAAAGTCTAAAAGTCTAAAGTCCAAAGTCTAGAGTCTAGATTCCGATGTTAACCAGCGTTGAGCGCCTATTATTTGTCAGAGGCGTCCCGATTTTCCAGGAACTGCGGGATGATTTTCTGGTGCGGCTGGCTTCTGTGATGGATGAGCTATCCTTTCCAGCGCATCATACGATTTTTACCGAAGGACAAGAGGGGCGATCGCTCTATATTGTCGTTTCTGGTAGGGTACGGGTTCATTTTGGCGGGCGGGATTTGGCGCACTTAGAGCAGGGAGCCACCTTTGGGGAGATGTCGTTGTTTGATGCTGAGCCGCGTTCGGCTTCGATTACGACTTTGGAATCTTGCGAGTGTCTGATGCTGACGCAGTTGCAACTGTATGATGCGATTGATGAGACGCCAGGAATTGCGGTGAACATCATTCGTTTGCTGTCCCGTCGCATCCGCGAACTGAACAACAAGATCAACGTTTATAAGGCGGAAAGTCAGGAAGCAGATTTAAGTAAGGCGGGGAATTTGGGAGGATGAACTGCGAAGCAAGGAGAAAAAGCCAGGAAGAGACGCGATCGCATCCATTAGCCAAATTCTTTAATAGCTTAGTTAATTATCTGTACTGGCTTCCAACTATCCAACGATTTCCGAATTGAAGTTAATTCATCCATATATTCATTCAGTTGAGCTTTCCGCTCTTTTAAACTTGTCACAATTCGAGGGGGATTTACTTCCGGTTTTTGGGGTTTGGTTGCCAAATGTTCTAGCTCATTCCCTAATGCTTGAATTGGCTCATTAGTTAACGTCTCTGTACTTTGGGAAGCTGCCTTTTCTTGAATATTTTCAGCTTCTACGTCCCCGCTTACAAGACGGGTATTCAGGGAATCTTCTATTGCTTTAGCAGCTTTATTGAGTTCTGCCAAAACTCCATTTAAAAGATTCCAACCTGAATTTTCAATAATTGTTTGAAGCACTATTTCTTGAATAACAGGAATTCCGCTATCTTTTAGAACTTTTGGCGCAACTTCTATAGGCTGGGGAACTCTAAATTCCCCTTCCTCAGTTTCTTCTATATAATTTCCTAAAAATACTTGGACGAACTCTTTTGTATGACTGCTAGTTGCTGTGCTGTTTTGAATCAGTTTTGCTAAAAGTCCTTTTCTAGAATTTGCCGAATAGATAATCGGACTTGAAAAACCTAAGCCGATTAACGTTTGTTTGCAGATTTCAATAACTTCAGAAACGTCTATATGTGTGTTTTTCGGCTCAACCTCATTAACAATAAAGAAAACCTTACCTTGATTGACTGCTAAAATTTGGCGATAGTTCTCTATTATTTTTTTTAAAAAAACGGATACAGAATCATTTTTAAAATTATTCTCATTTAAAATAAATAAGATTACATCGGTATTTTCTAAGGTTTCTAAGATTATCTGTTCTTGCTCTGTTGTCGGGGTGAATTTTATAGATGCTTGCTCATTTTCAACAGACAGATCGCTTAGAGTAAAGCCAGCTAGAGATGAAAGCGTGCTAATTGCTTCAATCGGATGTTCTATTTCAAAGCGGATAGTCCAATCGGGATTATGTTGATTCCGAATAGATTGAGTATGCTCTAGAAATTTTTGGGCAATTTCGACCGCATCACCAGAAGCGATCGCAACAGGTTGCCGATGTCCTTCTCGATACTCTAGCAATCTATGCACTTGTCCAGAATCAATATGTCGGATATCGGTACGGCAGGCAGTAATCGCTTCAGCTTCACTCGGTAAAATATCTGCACCTATTAAGGCATTTAGGAAGGTGTTTTTGCCTGCATTCAGAGGAGCAATAACCGCAACTTGATACTTCTGCTCTTTTAAAGTATATAACGCTTTAGTAATGTCATTTTCGATGCGTTGTAACGCCTTGGTATCGTCTCTCTCCCCTTCGCGTGTTGCTCGAATTTCTTGAAGGGACTGTAAGAGTAGCCTACCTGTGATGTAAATGCTGTCGTGTGCTGCTTGAAACTGTTCAGAAGACATAGCAATCGTCCGCCGAAAGGGGCTAGCGTAAGTTAGCTAAAGCTTACATCAGCTGAACGCAGAAGAAACAAACAAGAGTGACAGTTGCGATAGCGAAACGCTGACTTGTCAGTTCGCAGGCTACTACACGCTCAAGCATTGCAGACACAAGTCGCGATCGCGTATAGCCCTTTGGGCATGAAAACAGCGAAGCGAGGCTTTAGTCTAGCGCCAACCTGTCGGTTCGCATCCGTCCACCCATCTTTTTTACGTCTCGCTTGACTCCTTCCGCGCTTGGGAAAAACGAAGACAATGCTTTAGAAATCGAGCCGGAATCTCCGGACAGCCGCAAAAATGAAGATGGACGTAGGAAGCATGAACGTGATGCACCGCCCACCCCTCACTGGTAACGGGACTGTTGGGATCGTACCCCCGAATTTGAAATAGCGGCGCTTCCGGTTCCTCAGTTAAGTGAGAACGGTGAAACTCATGCCCCCAAACGGTTCCCCCAGCCGGGAGGAGGGGACTTTCTTGCAGCGCGATCGCTTGCCGATACCCTAAACTCAGGCGCGAACTCATGGCGGCTGTGGTGGGTAAAACTCCTACCATCGGGAAAGAATTTCCCTCAAAATCTACAATTTTTTCGGACAAATACATTAAACCGCCACACTCGGCATAAGTAGGCATTCCCGCCAAAATTGCCTTCCGCACTGCATCACGAGTCGCGGTATTTTCAGCCAAGTTTTGGGCAAAAACTTCCGGGAAACCACCCCCAAAATATAATCCTTGAATGCCTTCTGGTAAGCTGTTGTCCGTCAGCGGACTCCAAAACACCAATTCTGCTCCCAGGGATGCCAGTATATCTAGATTGTCTTGATAATAGAAGCTAAAAGCGCGATCGCGGGCAACAGCAATTCTTAAGGGATCGAGGATATCCCGTGAAGGCTGGGATGAAGGATGAATTAATTCTATTGGTTGCTTTTGTTCTACCTTGAGAAGTGGCAAGAGGTGTTCCCACTCAAAGCAACTGTCTCCCAAATCCGCAAGTCGATCGATTAAAGCGTCCATCTGAGACAGCTCTGCGGTGGGCACCAAGCCCAGATGTCGGTCGGGAATAGTGATATTATCTTGTCGCCGCAAAATGCCTAGAACGGGCAAATGCAAGGGTTCTAGAGCATCTTTGAGCAGTTGCAGGTGGCGATCGCTTCCCACCCGATTTAACACCACTCCAGCAATCTTGATTCTAGAGTCAAAAGAACGATAGCCATGAGCGAGCGCTGCCACCGAACCAGATAACCGGCTGCAATCTAACACCAACAGCACGGGTAAATCCAAAAGCCGCGCAATATGAGCCGTACTTCCAAAGTCAGTGCTGAGTGCAAAATTTTCCGTTTCTTGCTCAAGATTTAACTTTTCATTCTGAATTCTCTTGACTCCGTCAAATAGCCCCATGACCCCTTCCACGAGGGCATAGTCGCTTCCGTAACGATGAGCAAGAAAAGACTGCTGCACGTAAGTTTCAGAGGTCAGTACCGGGTCTAAATTCCGGCAAGCACGACCAGTCACGTACGTGTGAAACATCGGGTCGATGTAATCTGGCCCTACTTTAAAAGATTGAACCTGGTAACTCCGACGACATAAAGACGACAGCAGGGCGAGCGTAACTGTCGTTTTGCCCACCCCGCTGCGTTCTCCGGCGATCGCTAATGCCATATTTACTCATTGCTTGTTGTTCATCGTTCATCTATGTTGCGATGAACAGTTGCTATGAACAATGAACAATTCGCGATTAACCATTCGCGCTCGCTAATTTGAGAATTGCCGTCGTGATCGCCATACTTTCTACGTAAAGCATATCTCGACTCCAGCGCCGTAACTGCTGACTTAACAAGAACTCAGCTTTTTGGTCAGACATCGGCGTTACCTGTTGAATCCGGCAAGCTTGGGCACCACCCCCCGCCTCCATCCGCATACAACCTGTTGTTTCGGAACACAAAACTGTACAACAGTCTGCATCCAGATTCGTCGAACTCAGGCGTAGCGCAATCAAGTCACCCGGTATATCACCCCAGTCAGCAGTAGGAATCCCTGCCAACTCCGCTTCTATTGTCCGCTGATCGGGAGCAACAAATTCAATCCGCTTGATGTCATAATCACCGCCTTCTTGTGTATAAGAAACGGGGTGCCACTGCAACCGGCTCGCCAGCCAACCAATAAACATCAATGCTTGGTCAGGATTGCCCTTTTCATAATTAATCGTCACTTTATCCACTTCCTTAAGAGCCTCGCGGCGCTCTGGTGGATCGAAAGCTTCGGCGGTTAATTCTTGCCACGGAGCCAGCCGACGCCAATTGAGGTCGGCAACCGGAATGCCTTGTTCCAGAAGGGTTTGTACCCGCAGTAAATCATCCTGTGGTTCGTTGAAAACACAGGAGTCAACGATCACAGAATTGCAGACTGCTGCCAGCCGCTTAAACAGAGCATCATTTGGATCGGGCGTACCCTTCCACCAGAGGAACTTAGGCAGACCGCCGATTAGCAACCCACTCACAATCCCACCGATACGTTCCAAAGCTTCGGCGGTGCCTTGCAGAGTAATGTATTCGCAGCAGATCAGGGTATTGTGACTTTGCTTTTGGATGGGGCAATAGGCTGAGACTTGAGCCGTCACGCCTTCATCTTCCCCAGAGACGGGGCATAAAGCAATGATCCGGCAGGGGTTCGCGGCAGCGATCGCATCCGCAATTCTAAAGCTATCTGAGGAAGACTGCTGACCATTACTGGCATCTGCCTCTTTTGTATTCCCATCGGAGCGCTTCTTTGCTTGCTCTACTCGCAGTCGGTCGAGGATTCCGGCATCCGTCTTGCCCGTTACTGGCAGTCCATAAGCTTTCTGAGCCGTCTTGATCGCCGCCTCCGTCAGCGGGCCATCAATTCCATCGATCGGGCCTTTGTAAAATCCTAAAGCTGCCAACAGCTGCTGAGTTTCCTCCGGTTCGTAAACCACAAAAGTAAATGTGGTTGCCCGCGTAGCCATCGGAGACTCGCCATTATCATTGTCGCTATTGTAGCTTTGCCAAATTTGATGCAGTTCCGCCTCAATTTCTGTCATTGAGACATCTTTGGGCGGTTGTATTGAAACAATCGGAAGAGATTGTGTTGCCATATTCAGTGATTGAAGAAAAGGTAATTGGTAAAAAGGTAATTGGTAATTGGTAAAAAGGTAATTGGTAAAAAGTTTTAAGTTGTAGAGACGCGATTTATTGCGTCTGAGTTTTGAATGGAAGAGTTTCTTCTAACTTCAAACTCAATACTTACAACTCTGATTACCCATTACCGATTACCCATAAACCAACTACAATCTGCGCCAGCGGCGTCCATCTTGATTAATCAAGAATTCTGCTTCCTCTGGCTCCCAGGTTCCCGCTTCATACTGGGGAACCGATGCTGGGTCAGTGCTTGCTTCCCAAGCGTTTAATGCCGGTGTTACGACACGCCACGCTTCTTCCACTTCATCAGCTCTCGTGAACAAAGTTTGGTCGCCTAACATACAGTCGATTAACAGCCGGTCATAAGCATCGGACGTTGCCATCCCAAACGAGGAACCATAGCTAAAGTCCATATCTACCGAGCGCGTCCGCAGTTCTGTTCCCGGCATTTTGGCTTCAAAACGCAGAGAAATTCCTTCATTCGGCTGAATCCGCATCGTCAGCACATTCGGACTTGCTTGCTGGGCGGCAGATTGAAAGATTAAGAAAGGAACTTCGCGGAAGTGGATGGAAATCTCGCTGACCTTCTTGGGTAGACGCTTGCCGGTTCGCATATAGAAAGGAACTCCTTGCCAGCGCCAGTTATCAATTAGCAGCTTCATTGCTACATAAGTTGGCGTCGTGGAGTTGGGATTGACCCCCGGTTCTTCTCGATATCCAGGCACCGGCTTACCCTTCATCCATCCAGCAGAGTATTGACCCCTAACCGCTGATAATTCCAGGTTATGCACGTCTGCCAGGTGAGTTGCTTGCAGAACCTTCATTTTTTCGGTGCGGATACTATCGGCATCTAGGGAATTGGGCGGTTCCATTGCCGTGAGGCAGAAAGTCTGCATCAGGTGGTTCTGCATCATATCCCGCAAGGCTCCGGAGCTTTCGTAGTACCCGGCACGGTCTTCGACGCCTACAGTTTCTGCCACCGTAATTTGAACGTGATCGACAAACTGTCGGTTCCAAATCGGCTCAAAAATTGCGTTAGCGAAACGGAAAACCAGGAGATTCTGAACCGTTTCTTTACCCAGATAGTGGTCGATGCGGTAAACCTGTTTTTCTTGGCAAACCTGCTGCACTACGCGGTTTAGGGCTTGGGCGGAGTTGAGATCCCGTCCAAAAGGTTTTTCAATCACCAGACGGGTTTTCAGGGGGTCATCGAGCATGCCCGCCGTACCCAATTGGCGAAGCGCTTCTGGGAAGAAATTTGGAGAAACGGAGAGGTAAAATACGCGGTTTCCTCGCGTCCCGCGCTGACCATCCAATTCTGCTAAGAAGGCTTTCAGTTTCTGGTAACTTTCGGGCTTGTCAATATCACCAGGGCAGTAGTATAGACCTTGGGCGAAGTCGTGCCAGAGTTCTTCGGAGCCAATCCCATCGCTAAATTCTTCGATCCCCTCGCGCATCTGCTCCCGGAAGTAGTCATGGCTCCACTCCCGACGCGCCACTCCGACAATGGTCATTTCCGCTGGCAGGCGTCGTTGCAGCTTCATCTGATAGAGAGCTGGCACGAGCTTCCGTTGCGTCAAGTCTCCGGATGCCCCGAAGATTACCAATATCTGCGGCTCTGGTATCCGTTCCTGCCGCAACCCAACACGTAAAGGATTTTCTAGCAGTGTGACCATAGAAGGATAGTTTTGAATTTTGAATCTTGAATTTTGAATTTTGAGTTTTGAGCTTTGAGTTTTAAATTCCTAGCTGAATTGATAACTTTGAATTATCAGATCCCTTTCTTAACTTAAAACTCAGCACTCAAAACTCAAAACTTTCTTACACGGGTTGCAGATGTTTGATTTTCTCTTCCAAGGATGCGGTTAGAGATTCAAAGGGCTTCACAAATTTCTCAATTCCTTCGACTAGCAATTCGTCCATCACTTCGTCTAGATTGATGTCGATGTCGGGGTCTTTGAGACTTTCAATCAGCTGGTAGGCTTCTTCCACCCCAGTTTCAATGCGAGAAGCAACGTCGCAGTGGTCGGCGCAGGCTTCGATGGTATTCGGTGGCAAGGTGTTTACTGTGTCTGGGCCAACCAGCTCATCCACATACATGACATCGCTGTAGCTGGGGTCTTTGGTGCTGGTACTTGCCCACAACAACCGCTGGACATTTGCACCTTTTGCTGATAGGGCTTTCCAGCGATCGCTCTTAACGATCTCTTTGTACTTCTGGTAGGCAATTTTGGCGTTAGCGATCGCGATTTTGCCCTTAATTGCGACAAGTTCTGCCTTTTTCTCGATTCTATCCACGCCTGCTTTCAGCATGGCATCAATACGAGCATCAATATTAATATCGATGCGGCTAAGGAAGAAACTCGCTACCGAGGAGATTCTGCTGATGTCTTTGCCTTCCGCTGCCCGCTTTTCTAAGCCGCGAATGTAAGCCCAAGCGGTCTCAACATAGCTCTCAACGGAGAATAGCAGCGTCACGTTGACGTTGATCCCCTCTGAGATGACTTGCTCGACGGCTGGCAAACCTGCCGTAGTGCCGGGAATCTTGATCATGACGTTATCTTTACCGATTTCTTGGTAATAACGCCGAGCTTCCTCAATCGTGCCTTGGGTGTCGTGGGCGATGTTTGGCGGTACTTCAATACTGACGTACCCATCCAGACCTTCAGAGGAGTCATAGACAGGGCGGAGGATGTCGCAGGCATTGCGGATATCCTCAAACACCAAGGATTCGTAAATCTTTTCAACGGGCAATCCAGCTTTGATCCCGGCTTCAATATCGGCGTCGTAGATGGCATTTCCAGCGATCGCTTTTTCAAAGATGGCTGGATTAGAGGTGATCCCGCAGATCCCTTTATTCTCAACCATATCTTTGAGTTCGCCGCTTTGAATCAAATCACGGGTCAAGTTATCCATCCAGATACTCTGACCGTATTGTTTGATCTCTAATAGATGATTGTTTGGCATATCTGTCATTTTTTGGCTCCTAACAATTGTCTTTGTAACGCTAGATCGAGAATGTTCCCGTTGAGCAGCTTGAAAGGTCAATGCGGGAATTTTTCAAGAAAGCAAAACCTTATTGAGGCACGCGCGATCGCGCGATCGCGTTTTTATCCTCATCCCATGCCCGTTTCTGAATAAAAGATTCCACCAAGGTGACATCTTCTTTGCTACCGATCAGCAATGGCGATCGCGCATGAAGGGCATTTGGCACTACGTCCAAAATCTCTTGCGTACCCGTACTTGCTCGACCCCCGGCTTGCTCTATTAAAAAGGCTAAGGGAGCCGATTCATACAGCAACCGCAATTTTCCTTCTGGTTTTTTCACAGTACCGGGGTAAAGGAAAACACCTCCTTGGAAGAGAATCCGGTGAATATCGCCCACCAGCGCCCCACCGTATCGAGCCGTATAGCCTTCCTGTCGATGAACATAGCGGATATAGTCTCGCAAGGGTTCTTCCCACTGCCAGAAATTTCCCTCATTGACACTATAAATAGAGCCGTGATTGGGAATCTGAATGTTTTCACTCGAAAGGATAAACTCGCCTAAGCTGGGATCGAGGGTGAAAGCATGAACCCCAGTACCAATCGAATAAACCAGCATCGTGCTAGGCCCGTATAGCACATAACCTGCGGCGATTTGTTTGCGCCCGTTTTGCAATAAATCACCGCCGGTTTGATTTTCATCCGTTCCTTCTTGTTGGCGAATTGCGAAGATGGAACCCACGTTGATATTGATATCTACATTCGAGGAGCCATCAATCGGGTCATAGAGCAGGGTATAGCGCCCGATTGGGCAATTTTCGGGAATATAGTAAGGCTTCTCCATTTCCTCGGATGCCAAACGGCAGACTAAACCGCTTTGCTTAAATACCGAGATAAATACGTCATTGGCATAGACATCCATCTTTTTGACGGATTCCCCTTGCACATTCACATCACCCGTAAATCCCAGCACGCCTTCGAGTAATCCTGCCCTGCTGAGTCGTCGCGCAATCAACTTTGCCGCGAGGGCAATGCGATTCATAATCGCGCTCAAGTCCTGGGCATCTGCCGAAAAGCTGTGGAGTTGCTGCAAAACGTGACGAGATAGCGTTGTGCAGTCGCGATCTAGGGCTTGTTCCTGAACGACGAAAGGCTGTTCCACGTTGGACATAGTTTTCGTCCTCCCTTTCAATAAATGCTTTGTTAACAGGGCAGCTCTCATTGAGCTACTGCCCCAACATATCAAGACCTGGTCGCTCTACCTTCTATCTTAGGGAGCCATTTCTCAGGATGGTGTTTAACTTTATATCAACTAAAGAAATAAAATCTTTAGACGCGCTTTATTGTCTAAAAGGCAACAAGGCTGAAATTAGATAATTACCGCTCGCAATCCAAAAAAACAAGATGGGAGAATACAAACGGATCGGAATCCTGACCAGTGGGGGTGACTGTGCGGGGCTAAATGCTGTGATTCGGGCAGTTGTCCGCTGTGCAAATGGTAAGTACGGCTGGGAAGTGTGGGGGATTTGCCGGTCTACGCTGGGCTTAATGAGCAGTCCGCCAGAAGCAATCAAGCTGGAGTTTGATAAGGTAGACCACTTGCTCACGATGGGCGGTACAGTTCTGGGAACGACGAACAAAGGAAATCCCTTTGCGTTTCCAATGGCGGATGGAAGTTTGCGCGATCGCTCAGAAGACATTATTGCCGGATACCATCAACTAGGCTTGTCAGCTTTAATTGGCGTTGGCGGGGACGGCAGTTTAGCGATTCTCCGAAAACTCGCGCAACAAGGCGGGATCAACTTAGTTGGGATTCCCAAAACTATTGATAATGATGTCGGTAGCACTGAGCGTTCTATCGGATTTGATACGGCCGTCAACATCGCCACTGAAGCCCTCGACCGATTGCACTTTACTGCGGCTAGCCACAATCGAGTCATGATCCTGGAAGTCATGGGGCGCGATGCCGGTCATATTGCCCTGAATGCGGGGATCGCTGGTGGAGCCAATGTGATCTTGATCCCAGAAATTCCTTACACCATTGAAAATGTCTGTCGCAAAATTCGGAATCGTCAAGCGATGGGCAAGAATTTCTCGATCGTCATTGTCTCAGAGGCGGTTTGCACGGCTGAAGGCAATCCAGTTAAGAATATGGATCGATTCGGCGAATGTCGATTAGGCGGAATCGGGCAGTATTTGGCAGAGGAGATTTCGATTGCCAGTGGTGCAGAAACTCGCGTGACTGTTTTAGGTCATGTTCAGCGAGGGGGACTGCCTTCGCCTCTGGATCGGTTACTGGCAACTGCCTTTGGGGTGGCGGCTGTCGATCTGATTGCTGAGGAAAAGTACGATCGCGTTGTTACCTGGCAAAACCGCGAAATTGTCAGCGTGCCAATTGCTGAAGCGATTGGACAATACAGGGCCGTAGATACCAACGATACTCTAGTCAAAACTGCTAGAGGTTTGGGGATTTGCCTAGGAGACTAAACGGCTAAAGTTCTGGGATCGCGGTGTAGAAATATTGAACAGAGCAATCTGCGATCGCGAAGCTTTCTGTTTCGCTCTACCAGCTTAGAGACTGAACTTAGGAACTTAACGAGCCGCCGGATTCTCCACCGCCACGACTCGTCTCTTGTGTAAGCCATCAGCATCGATTCTGCTCAGTGTTGAGAAGCGGTGGCAATGTGTGACAAAACCAGCACGGTTGTCCTTTTTCAGGAGTGTTTTTCAAACAACCGTGCTGATTTCGCCCTATCTCTCCTTAAAATCTGCTTCGCCTCGCGCCGCCGCGATCGTCCTCCTTGGGTCGTGCTTTATTCACTCTAAGCTGACGGCCCATCCATTCAGCCCCATCTAATTCTGTGATGGCTGCGTCTTCTTGGGCATCATCTGTCATTTCAACAAAAGCAAATCCGCGCATACGTCCCGTTTCGCGGTCTGTCGGTAAGACAACTCGCTTCACCGCGCCGTACTCTGCAAAGACTGCTGTCAAATCTTCTTCGGTCGCTTGGTAAGACAGGTTTCCAACGTAAATGGTCATGTGGATCGATAAAGCTGAACGAGGAACTAAAGTTCAGAACCCCTAGATGGCTAGATGTGACCCCTAATGCCAGGTCAAGACTTATTTACCAATGGTGAATTTTCATCAACCCAGCCCACAAATGTGGCTGCACGAGTCCCAAATCCGACCATTAATAGGACTGAACTTTTAGGTTTCGTCCTATCATAGCCTACTAATTTCATTGTGGGAGAGGATCTAGGGTACACGCTGAGCGGTTCTCTAATTATTAAAATTCCCTGACTTTTAGCAGTGGCTCAGAAGACATTGCCCAAGGGAGAATTTCAAAGATTAGGGAGGCTAAATTTCTCAGAAAAATCGACTGAGCCGCTGCCAACTTTCCAGCCGTCTTTATCTTTAACCTCCTTCAGCTTTCGATGCCAAGTTAGTCAATAGAAATTGACTGTGGGCCACTACCTTTGCCGTTACCACTGCCGTTGGAAGAAGCTGTAGGGGAAGGAGCTACACCTGCCTGTCCGTCAAGCCAGGTTTTCACGGGGTCATCATTCAGGTTGATGCGGAGTAAACCAGAAACCAATCCGCCTAAGAAAGCGCCTGGGTGCTGAGTGAATTCTTTAAAGAGCGGGGTTAGTTCATCGAGAAACATTGAGAGTCTCCTGTTGCTGCCTGATAGTAACTGATGTCTATCCGTCGATCGTAGCGTGTCCGATTGCGGGTATTGGTATGGGAAGATGCGATCGCATCTTCCCGAAAACAAGGTTTACGCCTCTAGCCAGACTTTTGGTCGGAGAATAAGCACTTATCCGAGTCGCACCCAGCGGGACCGACTTCCATCAAATAGCCTGAATCGTAGCGACTTAAGGCAGCATGAAAATTTTCGGTCTGGCGTCGCTTTTCGACTTCCTGGACTATCTGCTCATACTGCTCTTTGGCGATTGGCTCAAACGGCAAGCGCGGAAACGTCTGATGATCGTCGAAGCGAGCTAGAAGTGCCGCTGAGATGTAACCCTGATCGTCTCGGATTGCTTCGTAAATCCGAGTGCCTAACGCTTCGATCTCGCTCTCGCGCAACTCGATGGTCGCGGAGGTGTTGTGACGCACAAAGAATTTTTGAACTTGCATATAAAAATCCATTTGCGCGATCGCGTTAAACTTGCCAATCTCGATTTGATCGGCTCCCGGTAAATCCGCCCAAGCGACAGCAACGGGGATTTCTACCAGCCATTCCGAGCATCTGGGATCGAAGGGATCGTTCAGGAGATTGCCGTTTTCATCTTTATCAGACTGAGACGGAATCACGTTGTACCCGTAGTCAATACACGCCAGAGCAACTGGGTCATTCTTTCTGAAGGTGATCCGGCGCAGAAAACGTTGAGCTTTTGGCGGATGCCAGCCCGGTGAAGCGCCTGTCAGCAAGGATTTTGTCCCGGAAGGCTGAACCGTGGTGCAGCGGTTGGGGCGTTTGATGCCGTGGCGATCGCAATAATCCCACACCACCTGATGCACTGTTTCCAGCCAGCGCGTCAAATATTCCTGCTCCTGTTTCTTAAAGCTTAGTCCTGCCTCTGTTTCCGGTCTCCCTGCTTCCCACCAGCGCAACCAATCCACACCAAAGGCATTCACAAAGAAATCAAATAATCCTGTGAAAGAAACTCCCACAATTGGATCGAGTTCCCGTGACTTTCGATAGCGTTCTTCGACAAATTCGTGATTGAGCAGTGAGGCGACTGATAATGCTCCAGCCGTGAAAGCTTCCTCTTGTTCTTTATAGTTATGTGGGTCAATTTGATTGAGATGAACCTCCGAAAGGTTGCAGTGGAAGTTTGAGCCGATGATTTCCGGTTTTGTTATCCACTATTTCTAGTGGTCTCGGACTATATCTTCACCTGGTCTAGGTGGAGGGCGCTATCTGACCATTATTGGTTTCCCGCAGGTCTAGTCTCTGAACCTTCTCCAGCTCTGGGGCTACCTGCCTTACATCTGGAGCTTGGCTGCTGATTACCTTGCACCTTTTTGGGTGTTTAGGCTTCCAGCAATTCACCCTCTGACTATCTAACCTGTTCCCAGGTTAGGCGGCAAAATCTAAGCTACCGCAAGGATTCAAACCAACACGAGCTAATCGATGCTCTATCTCATCAGGAGATAGGTCGGGGTAGTGTTCTCCTAACCACTGTTCAGCCTTAGCTTGACTATAAGCTTGCAGAAAATCAGTTTTCAGCTCAGGGGTTTCTAATAGATCGCAGTTGGCTCTTGCTACTGCTTCTCCTGCCCATTGAATTGCGCCTTCCCCGGAATAATGCTGCTGACGAACAGAGGCAAGGCATTCTTCTAGAGTGGGTTTGTGGTGGAAAACTCTAGTGTGATTTGCCATGCGAAGCGCATCCCGTTCTGGATCGATGCGCCAGTTGCCGTTTTCATCTTGCTGCCAAAGATTGCCTTTCGCGTCGGCAAATTTTTCATCATCGCTAGAACCTTGCCTCATTCCAGCTGAGCGCCTGACGTTGCCAGCAACCACGACAACGGCGGCTTCATCTATTAATAAACAGCACTCAACCGAATTCAGACGCCTTCCTAGAGCTTTATTTAAAATTGACGCGCAACGTTCGTAAAGACCTGACAACTTCACCGGATTGGCAACGCCACCAAAGCCTTTGAGGGGTTCTCCAGCTGCTCGGACATCGCTGAGGTCGATGGATACCTGTACTTCTGCTGTGAAGCGCTCATCGCTCGATAATTCCAGCAAAGTTTGATAAGACTTAACCCAGCCTTGGCGACTGTCTCCGACGTAAATTTTGACTTTTTCGCCCTCTACTTTCACTTCTGTCAGTTCGCGGCGCTGCAACGCAGGAGTAGAGCCAATCTCACCTTGTACCGTCACCACAAGGCGATTGCGAATTTGTGGCAGTTGATTAATGTATTTTGGTTCGAGAACGGCTCCAGTGCCACACCCCATCATTGCCAAATCCATCATCAGACCGAAGGCACGCCAGTCTACTACATTGGTGCTGGTGCAGTTGTAGGCTCCTGAGAAGTTTTCGGGTCTTTCAATCCACTCGCTGCCGCCCACCCAGAGCCAACGTCCAGAGGCAAGAGCTTTCATCTGGCGCTGCATGCGATCGATCGTGTCAGCTTCTTTAGGGGTGAGCTTGCCAAGCTTCGTCAACGCCCTAATCGTGCGATCGCACACTTCATCCCAAGTCTCGCGCCCCGATTGGGTGCGACGGCTGTACGTCCTAAAAAATACAGGATTCGCAGCCGGTGCCGTTTCAGGAAACCGGCTCGTCTGGATTACTCGCTCAAGCTCTCGAACCATAGGTCAAGTCTGATTGGTTTTGGGAAAATTCACAGATCACTTACTATACGCGATCGCAGATATGGGGTCAAAGCTTGAAAAATCGAGGAAATTGCGCTATCCGTGTGGCTTTCTAGATAAAATTGGTACGGTAAAATACCCCATTGAGCGGCTTAATTGGTCACAGTCGTAATAGTTAAAAGCTCGTCAAAAGGCAAAAATTAAGGGCGATTGGCAGCCGCCCTTTCCCGTCGTTTGAGATTACTGTCTGGGTTTCAATTACCTTTTTGAGAGGCGGTGCAAAAGTTCACCAGCAAACTTAATTCACGAGCGCAATGGACAGGATCTTCCCAGTTACAAATACGCCCTGTCGCAGTCATTTCGCTCATCAAATCGGAGGGTAGCAAGCTGCAAAGTTACCAGATTGCGATCGCGTTAATTTTCCCAAATCCGTTAAAGGAGCGCCAGGAAACGACTATCAAACAACTCAAGATACTAAACTGATATTTTGGAAAATGGGTAATTGGTAATGGGGATGAACTCTTGACGATGATGCTTGCTCCCTGGCGATCGCTTCTTTCGGGTGCCCTACACCGTAACCGTAGCGAACCCCATTCTCGCTACTTACAGCTAGCCACCATCCAGGCTGATGGGCGTCCTGCTAACCGCACGCTCGTCTTTCGGGGATTTTTAGACAATACCAACCAATTAAAATTTGTCACCGATTCTCGCAGCCAGAAAGCCGATCAAATCGAGCATCACCCTTGGGCAGAAGCTTGCTGGTACTTTACCACCACTCGCGAACAATTTCGCCTCGCTGGGACGCTGACGCTGGTAGGAGCCAATCATCCTGATTCACTGCTCCAGCAAGCGCGTCAGGTGTCTTGGCAAGACCTTTCCGACGCCGCTCGCCTGCAATTTGGTTGGCCCCATCCCAGAGAAAGGAGAGCCGATGTCAGCACTTTTTCTCCGCCGCCACCCGACCCCCAAAAGCCGCTAGAGAGTTTTTGTCTCCTACTACTAGAACCCGTACAGGTCGATCATTTGGAGTTGCGAGGCGATCCCCAAAACCGAAGTCTTTATCGCCTCGAAAGTTCTCAAGCTTGGTCTATTCAAGCCGTAAATCCGTAAGAATTAAAAACGCAAAATTAAAAATTGAGAAATTCCATTTTTAATTTCTAATTTTTAATTACTCAAATCCCAGAACCATCTAAGAATTGCCGGATCAATCCATCTTGCACACGACAACTGGGCGCTGCTGCGGCTGGGATATCCGATACATGATGTCCGGCTCCTAAGGGAACAGGCATTGAGGCATGAGCCGGTTGTTGTAACTCTTGTACCTGTTGTTCTAGTGCTTCCAGACGGTCAACCAAAGCCCGAATTACCGCAGCCTCAGAATCAGGAAGGCTTCCATGTTCTAAGGGATTCACGCGGACGCCGGAACGATAAAGAATCCGACCCGGAACGCCTACTACCGTACAATCCGAAGGAACATCGCGCAATACAACCGAGCCAGCACCAATGCGGACATTATTGCCGATTTGAAGATTGCCGAGAACTTTGGCACCAGCACCGACTACGACATTTTCCCCCAAGGTAGGGTGACGCTTGCCACTTTCTTTCCCAGTACCGCCTAGCGTAACGCCCTGATAGATCAGAGCATAATCTCCCACAATGGCGGTTTCACCAATTACCACACCCATGCCGTGGTCAATAAAAACGCCCCGCCCGATTACGGCACCAGGGTGGATTTCAATGCCGGTAAAAAAGCGAGCTAAGTGGGAAATCAACCGGGGGATGAAGGGGATTCCCAGTAGTCTTAGCCAGTGTGCAAGGCGATGAAATAGCAGCGCTTGCAAACCGGGATAGCAAAATAAAACCTCCAGCCAGTTACGGGCTGCTGGATCGCGCTCGAAGATGATGCGAAAGTCAGCTAGAAGCGTAGATAGCACGAGTGGATATCCATTTTGGCACTACAGACCACTCACTATCATATCGTTCCGAGTGAGTTTCTAAGGTAGGGGAACCGCACCGAAGTTTTAAATTTTGGATGGCGGTGTGAGAATGATGACAGGTCAAGACTTAGACTCTAAATCATCTAAAAAATCTGGGGTTCTATTCTGGTTGCACAGAAAGCGTATAATCCCATCTTTGCCGCTCTTTGATGGAACCTACCCAAATACTATAGTTGCCTGATTTCCAGTCTGAGTCTGTGATACTCGCATCTTTGTTGGAACCCGTGTCATCGCCACAGCGAATGGTACCATCAGGCCCCTTGATGACTAGAGTGCTGTCCTTGCCTCCAGTATTTACTTTTACTGTCAGATTGGGGAAACCTTTCTTCACCACCATGATATGGTCGGGAGTTTCGTCGCCCCCATAACCAATACAGGGGTTGTTCTGGCGATCGCGATTCGCGATCGCTGACAGGGAGAATGCTCCGCTGGTATAACCAGTCACAGATGCCTTGCCACTTCCATCAACAATCAAACGGTCAAAATTTGCTTCTTTTGCTAAAACGGCTGTAGCGCTGAAAACGGTCAGTAAAGCTAGAATTCCAAAACGCCTAAATTGCATGGCAAGTACCTCTTCTCAACTACGGTATTTATTTTCTCTCCGTAGATGAGTACGGAATATAGATAAGCCTACTTATCGTTGTAATCAAAACTATTGTCTCTGAGGGCAGTATAGGTGACAGCTGTGTGTCTGCCACATTAATCACCATTTTTTTATGTCGTTCTAGTTTCTAGGAGGTTGTATGCCCCTCGTTATCTTGATGATGCTGCTGTTTATCACCAGCTGGTTTTTTTCAGAAGTTTTAGTTCTATTTCCTTTGAGCATTTTGAATTTAGTCTCAATCCCCCACTGGTTAGTGATGGTAGGAATTTTGATATTTTTTGCCTGGTGTTTTGGGGAATAATGCTCAACTGTGTGCGTGTTGGCTCAAAAAATCGAGAGCATCTTCAGCCTTTTAAAAAATGCAAATTAAAGAACTCCACCCCAGCGGGAAGGTTTGGGGTGGGGTTCTTTAAAATTCCGCTACTAATGCTCTAGCACCGGCTAGCAAGCAAGAGAATAGCCAATTAACTACTACTTAAAAGGGAGAATCAGCTAACTCGCGCTCAAGCTCAGCGTCTGTCACTAGAGGCAGTACAACCTGCTGTTCCGAATAAGGGAGAGAGTGGGGACTCTTAAAGGTTTTCTGAGCATCCGCTTTTTGACACGCCATCATGGTTTTGACGTGTTCGCCTTCGTCATCCCGGATGTTGACGAAAACGTCATAGAGGTTATCAACCGCAGGGCGGCGAGATTCGGGGACTACGCCGGTTTGAAATTCATCAAATAGGTAGAGATCGCCGTCCCGGTAGTAGTTGATCGCAACTTGGGGCGCGGGTTTGGTTTTCAATTCGGCTTCATGCTCGCGCAAGAAGGCGTCGTAGGTATGATGGGCGTGTTCTTCCACCATTTCCATGAAGTTATAGGCGGTGCGGGGCGACGCGATGTAAAGTCCTACAACTACCCAGTAGTAGAACAGGGCTGTGGTTTGGGCAAGGAAGCGATCGCTCCAATGTTGGTTTCCCCCTAACGATTCCATAATCAGTAGGTGGTGCATTTCATTCCAAGATTCAGCGAAGTGAACCTTGAGCCAGTCAGCTTTTCGCCACCAACCGAGGGTTTCGTAAAGGTGTAAAACTGATAGGAAGGAAAAATAGGGGACGCGAGCTACTGTTTCTAGCACGTAGAAGCGCTGATAAGGGCGATCGCGATAAAGCGTGTCGATCACGAACACAAGCACGCTAACCAGAAATCGAATCATTAAGTCCTCCCTTAGGAGTGAGAAGAATGGCTGAAAATTCAGCCTGGAGGAAGATGCTGTTGGGTTTTTCTTTCCTCTTACTTTGATCGTAGCGCTCCCCGTAGCGATGGGTATCGCCTGAGTGGGTGAACTAGGGTGAGAAGTCCGAACATTAGGGTTCGGGTTGCACTTACCTAACCCTCCAGACCTCTCCCCCAACCCCGCTCCGCTTCGGAGAGGGGTTGGGGGAGAGGTCTGCTAACTTGTGTATACACCGTAGGGAACGCGATTAGAGGGTTAGCTTCCTACAGCACCAAGCTCAAGTGAGAACCGCTGGGGGTTTTATACACTTCAATCCGAGTCTGGAAGGCTTCTTTGAATTGCGGCATATGGGTGACGGTGAGGATGCAGGCGAAGTCAGGCGCGATCGCATTAATTGCGGCAATCAAGCGATCGCATCCTTCCGCATCTTGGGTGCCAAATCCCTCGTCAATAATCAGCATTTGCAATGCCGTTCCCGCACGCTGCGCCAACAATTTCGCTAAAGCTAGACGAATCGCAAAGTTAATCCGAAACGCTTCTCCGCCAGAATAAGTTTCGTAAGGACGAGTGCCGCGAGCATCGGCAATTAAAATATCTAAAGTGTCAATCATTTTGCTGGCTTTTTTTGCGGAGCGCCCACTCCGCCCTGCTTTCTGAGTAACAAACTGTACGTGTAACTGGTTCCCACTAAGCCGAGAGAGGAGAGTATTGGTTTCTGCTTCCAATTGAGGCAGAATATTCTCAATCATCAGCGTCTGGATGCCATTTTTGCCAAAAGCTTGCCCTAATTCCTGATAAACGCGATATTGCTGTCGTACCTTGGCGTGCTGAGCAGTGAGTGCGTCATGCTGAGTTTGAAGCGTTTCTAGAAAATGTTGTTGTTGTTGCAAGCTTCCTAACTGGCGTTGCTTCTCGTCGAGTTGCAGACGCCGCCGCTGTATCTGCTGTTCAATCGTTATAATTTCGGCTTTCGTATCGGGTGTTTGTTGCAACTGTCGAACGGTGGTGTCTATTTGAGTCGTCATCTGTTGCAAATCTTGCGATCGCATTTGCAACGATTGCTCCAAATCTTGCGATCGCTTTAATAAAGAAGGATATTGCTGCTGCGCTGAAGCGAGTTCCTGATAGCGGACTTGCCACGACTGCGACTTGCGTAAAGCGGTTCTGAGGGCGTCGTGCTGCGATCGCTCGTAACCAATTTCCGCCATTTCTCGATCGAGTGCTTCAATCTGCCGCGATAATTCCGAATTTACTTGCAGTTGCTGCATTTGCGATTGCAGATTCGCAATTTTCGCCACCAATTCTGGCATCTGAGCGTCTATCTGAGCCTGACGCCGCTGCGCTTGTTTAACTTCTGCTTGCTTAATTTCTGCCCAGCGCCAGCGCTCTACCTCACCTCTGGCGAGGGCATGGTCTTGCTCATTGTAGTTAAGTTGTTGCAACTGTTGCTCAAGGTGGCGCAGTTCTTCTTGTCGATCCGGTGCATAGTTACCAGAGGCAAGCGATCGCTCAATTTGTTGCTTTTCTACCTCAATTTGTTGCAGGCGCGTCTGGATTTCAGCCATCGCAGAACTTTCCGCGGCTAACTGTCCCCGTTGTTCGCGCAAGGAATCGTAGTTTGCCAATGCTTGGGCAATTTCGGTAATTTCCTTCCGCAACCCCTGTAACTGGTACTCACAAACCGCGAGTAGCCCCTCTACATCCCAGAATTGATCTTGAATTCCCTGTTGCTGATCGTGGGTTTTTTGCACCACTAGCTGCCAGTGGTGTTCGTCGAGAGGGCGATCGCATAAAGGACAACTCGCATTTGGCGTCTGGATCAGTTGCAATTTTTGGTCGATTTCTGCAAGTTTAGTTTCGCATTCTTTTTGAGCCGCCTGAAGGCGATCGCGAGAACTCCGCTGTTGCAGCTCCTTCTCCTGCACCCGTTCCTGATAGACGCGCTTTTTGTCAAGTTGCTGAATTTGACTTTGAACTTGTTGTAATTGTTGTTGCAATTGAGGTAAGCGTTTTTGCCTGTCTTGCAATTGGGCAGCAGATTTGCGAAGTTCTTCTAATCTGGCAGATAATCGCGCTTGAGAGCGATCGAGTTCCATCTGCACCTGTCCGCGACGTTGCACCAGGGGGGCGACTTGTAACTGCAACCGATCGAGATAACTGACATAACCCCGCGCCTCTTGGAGTTGTTTTAATCCGGCTTCTACTTCTTCGGTGCGGCTGAGGATTTGCTGAATATCTGCCCTAGATTGCCGCACTGCTTCTAGCTGTCCTTGCGCTTGTCGGAGTTGCAGGTTAAGTTCGTTAATTTGCTGCTCAAGCCGTCTTTGGAGTTGTTGCCGTTGCTGTTGGGCATCTTGGTAAGCTTGTGACTTAGCGGTAAGCGTTTCTTCCTGGGTTTGCAAATCTTGGTAGTGAGCATACCCCGCTGTAATTTGTTCTTTTTGATTCAGTAAAGCTTCTAATTGTTGTTGTTGCAGTTGAGTTGTGGCAATTTCTTGGCGATAGCGATCGCAATCTTTTGTGAGATTTTGATATTGCTGCCGAACAAAGCTTAGTTGTTGTTCCCAAGTTTGCCGCTGATGCTGGATTGCGAGCAAACTTTGGACTTTTTCATTGTCAACAGTTTGGGCTTGCTGTAATTCCGCTAGTTGAGTTTCCAGAATTGGTTGTTGTTGAGCGATCGCATCTTTTTGTTGCAGTTGTTGCTTGATCGTCTGCAAATTCTGATCCAATTGCTCCGCCTGTCCTTTTAATTGGCGGGATAAATCTTTCGCCTGTTCTGCCAATTCTTCATATTGAGACAGTTTCAGCAAATCCGCGAGAATTTCTTTCCGTTCGCTGGGACGCTTGAGCATAAACTCATCCGCCCGTCCTTGACGCAGATAAGCCGAATTCACAAAAGTGTCGTAATCCAGCTTGAGGTGATGGACGATCGCTTCCTGCGTCGCCCGGATTCCGCGCCCGGTTAAAGAGCGAAAATCGCCGGATGATTGGACTTGAAATTCCAGCGATCCACCTTGTCCCCGGATGCGGGTGCGAATGATGCGATAGGTTTGGCGATCGCATTGGAAGGTGAAATCAACCCGAACTTCTTTCGCCCCGGCGTGGATGACATCGTCTTCTGTTGCAGCGCGGCTTTCACCCCAAATCGTCCAGGTGATCGCTTCCAAGAGGGAAGATTTACCCGCACCATTAGAACCGCAAATACAGGCGGTATGTAGACCGCTAAACTCTAAGGTAGCCTCGCGGTAGCTGAGGAAATTTTTGAGAACCAGTTGCTGTGGGATCATTCAGGCTATAGCGCCATACCTTTTATGAGAAGTAGCAGTACATCTGCACTATTGTTTAGTTTAACGGTTGAAAAATCAGGTTTTTGGCAATTAAGACCGAATTTGATGTAAAAATTTCTGCTGAATCAAAATATTCGTGGCGAATGGAATTCGCGGCTATACAAACGAAACCCGCCTGCGCGGGTTTTAGAAATGCTGTTAGCCATTGCTCTATCTCGGCTTTGCGCCTATCCTTCTGTTCTATTTCTTCCCGAATCATCCGAGAAGCAACTGCAATGATTTCCAAACTTTCTTCAGTTGTCATCTGCTAAGTGCTGCCAAGATTTCTGCTTTCGTCATCTGTTTCTTAGGTGTGTAGGGAATGCGATCGCGAGGTGCTGACTTATCAGTTCGCGCTTTCAAGGCTAGGTTACGCGATCGCGTCCTACCGATCATCCTAAAAAACTCAAACCCGCGCAGGCGGGTTTCGTCTGTGTAGCCGCGAATTCCATTCGCCCGGTTGATTATTTGCGCGATCGCCATCTGATATAGAGACAAAACCACAACACCGAAATCCGGTGTCTGACAGCCTTACTTTTTTTAAGCTTCCGGAAGCCTGCCTTAGCAGACTCTTCAATCAGCATTACAAGTAAGACATTAAGTATAAATGCTGTCATAAATTCACCTTCCAGCTCGTTTCTTCCATCATCTCGACACGATGGCTGCGATCCAGCGTGTGTATGAGCTAGAGAAGTTAAGTGCTTAAGCAAAATTAATTACATATTCGGTTCCGACTTTTTTTAGCACATTTTTGACATACTTTACTAAACTTTTCCAGTCCCGATAAGCCTCTATCTCTATCCATTCATATTTCATAAACTTCCATAAGATTTCAATTAAGTTGAGTTCGGGTGAATAAGGGGG